>JAYFQW010000025.1 GCA_034926675.1 Clostridia bacterium
CTAGGCCAATGCGGAGCGCCGCGGCCCGCGCAGACACATACGGGGGTATCTCATCGGGGGCCATCACAGACGGCAGTCCGCTGATCGGGCCTATGCCCTTCAAGACGCAGATTGCCATGTGGGCGCTATTTGACGCTTACCATTGATCATCAGTGGTAGGTTACGTGGACTCTTGCCGAGCGGCACTGTGAGATACCCAAAGACCGTCTTCCCGTCGCTCGCCGTGAACGACACCGGGTAGGTGTGTCCGACATCGCAGATGGGTATGTCTGATGATAGAAGAAGCGTCGCCGTCCTGCTTTCCACATTGTACAGCCGATAGCTGCCGTAATCCCTGTCGTCCCGGTGCATCAGCACCACGTAATCGAACTCAGGGCTGATCGCCACCGGGTAGTGGTTCTCTCCGAGGTCTTCCCGAACACGATCAACGATCGCGGCGACGGCGTCGTCTAGGCAGACAAGACGCAGTTTGTCGTCGATGCATACAGCGGTCAGCGGCTCGCCCGTCTTGGGATGCTTCAGGCCGAAGGAGGGGATTCCCGCAAGCAGGGCGATCATGTCCACCGCCACATCAGCGTGTTCATTGCGGTAGACCAATTCTCTTGACATGGTTTCGGGTTCTATCTCGTAGATGGTGACGTAGTCGTCGTAGAAGTTGGTCTTTACCACCATTCTTTCGTTATCGGCGGTGAACCCGATGACCTCGAAATCACGGGTCAACGACAGGTCGAAGTTGACGATACGCTCCCATGGCTTGTTCGGGCTGTCACGATAGAGCACATACTTGTCGGTAATGTAGTTGCGGCGTTTGGCCAGCTCAACGGTGACGGCCCTCAATACCCCGGCATTGTCGTAGATGTTCGTGACGTTTTCTCCGTTGTTCGCAGGGTACTCCTCCCTTGAGGGCCTGTCGGGTGGAACCCGGTCGGACGCGGTTCCGTCGGACACGTTTATCGCTTTCAGCTCACCGCCAGCCGCATACCACAGAACCCGCCCGTCCTCTGAGAACGTAAAAAGCGGATACGTGTAGGTCGAGTTCGATATGTAGTAGTTCATCATGTCCAGCGGCTCCGCCGGCTTTTCGGCGTCGAGCCTGCCGTACCAGGCGTTGCGGGCGTTCACGATCATCTGGCAAGCAATATCGGCGGTGATCTGGACATTTTGCCGCAGAAGATCGTCGTCAGGGGGGATAATGCCAGATTCCCTCGCGAGCTGCGCTACATCTGCACCCTTGGGGATATCGACGTAGGTCATTCGCAGAAGAGGATAGAGTACGTCGTCTCGGTAAAGGGGGCCGCTTAGCTCAGACTGGATAAAGCCCTGTTTCCGCGCGACATAGCAGGGGTCTTGCCCATGCTCGAATGTGATGTAGGGGACAGCCGCATTCAGAAATGTGTCCATGTGTACTGGTGAACCCGGGGCTTGCCTCCCAAGCTCGGTGTGCTGCAGGTCGACCTGTGCCGGGGCATAGTCTTGGTTGGCTCCTGCGGGCACTGAGAGAAGGAGAGAAATGGCGGCGATCAAGACGATGGTTATCAATGTGCAATAGGTCAGCTTCCGCTTTTTCATCGTACCGCCTCTTTTCTGTGCATGTTTATGACGTGACCCTAGAATGGATACGCCCAGACAGGTACACTGCCTGGACTGAAGTCCTCACACCTTCCGCACCTCCATAGGGTACCATAGCTGTCGACAGCCGAGGTGAGACTCTCCCCAGCTACAATAGCGACGATTCCTGACAGGCTGTGCACTTCGACGGGCCTGTACTCATCTGCAGTGCTCTGGGCGTTACGGTCAGCTGGCGACTCCCAACGAAGCTCACGTTCGCCCCTGGACCAGTAACTTGCCTGCTGGCGGGATCGAACGTCCACCCAGGCCTGGCCGCAGTCACAGTCACTGTGCCCCTAGTACCGTCCTTGCTCCATGTTCCGTCAGGGCCCGTCGCGGCGGTTCCGAAGCTGCGGCGACCGCCGAAGTGCAGACTCACGCCCTCTATTCCCTGGCCCTCGTCATCAGCAGTGATTGCCGCATCGAATGAAAAGGCCTTTTCGGGCTCGAGGATCTCATAGGCAAATTCGTAGCGCATTGCTTCGCCGTTGGTCATAGTGAGGCGTAGCTTCCAAACTGGTAGGCTGCTCCGCCGCCGAACCTCAATTCTGCAGCGCCATCCAGACTTGCCCACGCAACCGCGAAGACCAACGCGGACCCCCAAACCAACGGCTGTTTCTTCATCGAACTCTTCCTTTCAGGGATTCTAGCCCCAGCATATGACCATAAAGAAAGTTTCCACACGGGAGGCTCTACTCCTGCGGCCGATTCGGGGAGACTCGCGATTTGGCCACGATGGAGTAGTAACGGACGCTCATGGCGCCAGCATGGGAAATCACGGTATTTGGTCATCAGAAGGGGCGTGGCTTGCAGTGGGAGGAACGGCCAAGAGAAGGCCAAGAATGGGGAATGCCGTCATGATTGGGGTGGCCGCGATCGCCTTGCTGTTCTCGGTCTGCTCCATCATCCTCGTGAAGACCATGTCGTCTACAAGGCGTGTAGGTGTACAAGGTCGAGGACTGGGCAGATCATGTATCCGCCGTTGACCTCTTCGGCATACATTGACAACCTAGAGTCCTTAAAGGCCACACTCAGCCAGGCGGGCCGCGCCGACTATGTTGTAGTAGCGGATAGAGCCCTTGCAAGCGTGGAAAACGTGTTTCTGTTGGACTCAAGGAACGCGAAGTTCGTGGCTCCAGCCGACGATGACGCCCGCTACATTGTCGATGAGATGAAACGATCCAAGGAGATGGAGACCATCGACGCGTGGCTGCATGATGTTCGCGACCGTAAGATAAACAAGCGTCGCTACAAGAGACTCAGCTACGCAGACAAGCGGATAGACGCTTTCTTCAGCGGTCCTCTGCGCAAGTACCGGAAGATCTACAACCCCAAGGCAGCAAGCGACGACGCCCGTCTCGACTTCACTTGGTCCGTCGACGAACAGGCCCTGCAAAGGCTCATGCCACTAAACGGCAAGTACGTGGTGATCTCAAACGAAATGGATCCCGCCGTCACCGCCGCCGACATATGCCTCACTTCCAGAAAGCGAAGTCATATCGAAACGCGCATGCGGCGCCTCAAGAGCCAGCTCAAAGTGAGACCCGTGTTTCTCGAATCGGACATTGAGGATAAGAGGGCTTGCATTTGTCATCAATCTCGCTCTTGTCGTCTACTGCCTCCTCGAGCAGATGCTGAGAGAAGCCGGCATAGATGAATCCGTCCGTGAGCTGTTCCTCAATTTCGACCAGATCGCCCTGACCAAGGCCAAGCTGCCCAACGGCGCCGAGGTGAGCCACGTCGAAAACGCCCTGCCTTTTCACTACCGTATCCTCGACAAACTCGGACTGCTGATCGGAGAACACCGCCGCCCTCAGGCATGACCGCGTTCTACTCCCTCCGTCCTGTAGTGCCTAACTTGGTAGGCCCCTACTGCGGAAAATGAGCTTAGTGAAACGTTCTAGCGGGCTCATTCCGCTGAGCAAAGAGTGGGGCTGGAAGTTGTAGACGCTGAAGACCCAGATAGATAGAATTCTGTTCAGGTCGTCAATTGAATGGATCTCCTTGACCGGAAGCCCTGAGAACGGAACCAGCGCTCGATCTTGCCCTTAGCGCAGCTCACGACGAACCGCTTCCGCTCCACCTGGATCTCTCTCTGAGGCAATCTCTGTAGATGGCGGCGATGGGCCTGTGGGGACTCGCGATCTTGGCGTCGCGAAGCAACCCCTTGATCGGTTCGGGAATGCTCCTTTGCTTCCCGGCGTCGCTCCTCTTGCGATGGCTTAGCTCCTCAAACCCGTGCTTGCGGTACAGGCGCAACCATGACTTAATGGTGCACGGAGAGAAGAATCGCTTGCCCAGTCCTGGAACATCGAATTCGCTCGCGGCACCGCCCTCCGATACACCCGATTTTGAGAACAAGAAAAGCCCCGCTACGGGGCTGTTGGGATACGCTTACCACTGATCGTGACCTAGATGACCTTGGCGTCGACCACGACTGTGCCGCGGGCACCCTTAACGGTGAACCGCCCTAGCTAGGGAAAGGCGATGCCCTCCAGCACTGGCAGGAACTCGTTGTCATCGCCATTCGCCACTATCGGCGCTTCCGGCAAAGGCTTACCGTCGTTCTGGCTAACATCGAACACATAGACTATCTTGAAACCGACCACTCTGCGGGCCTTCTTCTCGTCCTCGTCGTCAGCGTCGGGAACTGCCTGCGTGCAAGGGGCGAATACTGAGATGCCCTTCTCGTCCTTTCGCACATGTCTCCCAAGCCTTGTATCCTGCCACGTGCGTGGCGTGAGGGCAGTGGATCCATATGGCCATGGTGTTGAGCAGCGAGTAGCGATGATGCCTCGACAGAAACTGCAGATACTGCGTCATCTCCTCGGAGGCCTTGGCGTCTTCCGTTCGGGCAGCTAGCTCCTTTATCTGGGATTCGATCTGGGCCATCTGGTCCATGAGCCCGCTGATCTTCATGGTCACGTCACTTCCTTTCGTTGTTTTCGTACATACCAATACGGGCCCTTAGCTGATGTCGCGAGCGCTCATCACCTGATATGGGGTGTTAGTGGGTTAACGTGAGGCAGATGAGACGCTCGAAATACCGTTTGTGCTGTCCGCAGTCAGGAGGGCGCTAGACGTAGCCAGGCCAGAGATACTCAACTCAACAGTGACCAGGGCAGCCACTTCACAAGCCCTCAGTACATAGCCCTCGTAAGTGGTGCTGAGGTCCAGATCAGCATGGACGGGAGAGGTCGAGCGTGGGACAATATCCTCATAGAGCGGTTTTAGCGGTCTCTCAAGTATGAAAAGGTGTATCTCAAGGAGTATTCAGTCCCGCGCGAGGCCAGACTTGACATTGGGGACTACATCGGGTTTTACAATGACCTCAGGCCTCATCAAGCGCTAGCATACAGGACTCCGGCTGAGGTGTATCTGCGGTAAAGCAGACGGACCACCCTCACCCCTCTCAAGCGCACGGGGCGTTGCTTAAGAAACCCACTAATGGTGTCTTGACGAAGGGGTCCACCATACGCCTCTTACGTTGAGCATACAACAATCACGCCAAGAGCACAAGGAAGCAATTTCCATTTGCAGGCCTGCCAATCGGCTGAAAAAACCTTCAACCCTGTGCCGTCAGGGTGCTGAATATGGGGTGCGGTAGTCGGCATCGATGATAATGACGCGATTATGCTGAGGAGGAGATTTCGGGCGGCTGTAGCAGCCTTTACAGTCTTGTCAATAATAGAAAAAGGCCCGCAATGTGAGCCTGGTATAGCTCTACATTGCGGGTCATATAATAGCCGTATTCGATTTACTGGCAAGATAGTCGGAAAATGAAGCAGCGCCAAGCTTGCGGCGCTTAGCGATCATGCGCGCCCAGATCGCGTTGCCTTCAACTTCGGTTATCAGACCACGTTGATATGCATCTACGAGGATATCGCCGGTGGTCACATGTTCCAGACCGTACTCTTCAATGTAGAGTGTGATGTGGCGGAGGTTGTTGCTGGCCACGATACCGTCTTTTCCCTTTGCCAGCGCAATTGCTGCAGCCTCTCCATCGCCAATAATCTTATGCCCGGCGTCCGGAACCTGTGTCAGCTTGTAAAAGACGTCATATTCGTCCGTGCCGACATCGATTTCTGCTATTACAGCCTGCCCGGCGGCGAGCATGGTATCCACGCGTGCTTTCAGATGAGCGATTCCGGGATCCGACAGCTCTGCATAGACAGCGCGGGGAATAACGACGCGGCCCGGATACAGTTGAGCCAGCAGGCTTTCACCTCTTGCCCACAGGAAAGCGGAAAGGCAGTCGGTATCGAAGAACAGTGGATCAGTCAACTACCTCGCCTCCGTCCGAATCGTCGCCGAAAACGATATCATCACGGAAGGCTTCAAGCAACCATTGCTCATATTTCCCGGTAGATACTACGTCTGCCTGCAAGAGGTTCTCTGCCTGCCTAATATAGTGGCCGTAAGTTCCTTTGTTATTACCTTCCGGTGTCGGCCTGTACAGTGAGGTGTCATATCCGAGACGAGCAGCAGACGATATTACATACTGCCGCATATCCTGGGCATCGGCAGCAGACAGTTCGTTGTCCATCTGCAGCCGCACAAGCATTGCCTGTCTGCTGACGCCGAAGTGTTGCTCCAGCATGACAACGTCTGCCGTCGTGAGTTTCTTCTTCGCTGAACGCTTCGCTTCCTGGACCTTCCGGTATAACGCTGCCTGCGGCATAAGCAGATAAGACGCAAACAGGTCGGCCTCCTTTTCTTCATCGGTCTTGTTGCCAAAGCCAACCGGGCAGATAGTTGACGTTGCACCTTCATCGAAATAGTAGTGGCAAAGTTCGTGGGCCAACGTGAACCTCTGACGGCCATAGGACATGCCAGAGTTAACAGCGATCACGACGGACGTATCAATCTTCAGACAAGCGCCGCTGATATTACCGCCAAGCGGACAAAGAACAAGCGTCAGCCCGTCAATGGAGTGGACCAACGCAAGAATGTCTATGGGTGAATCTGAATCCTCTCCCAGCCTTTTTCGGATGTCGGCGGCTCTGTTACTGAGCATCATTTTGTCAAGCATCGGCAGCATCTCCAGTGAGCCTATCCATATGCAATTGGTTCAAAGCGATCTTGTTGATGACTGCCACAGCTTTGAGGTCGCTGCCGTCAAGCCTGTTTGCACGAAATGCAAACGCCAGACTTGGTTTGCCAGCATCCGGAGTCACGATCTTCGAAACAGGGCAGCAAAACAGCGCGGAAAGTTTGTCAAGCATATCAGCGCTTATGGCTCTTTCTCCAGATTCAAACTTCGATACCAGGCTCTGATCGACGCCAAGATAAGAGGCAACGTTCTTCTGACCGAGGCCCATGCCTTCTCTGAGCGATTTCAGATTTGAACCCACAATGCTCATGTCAATCGTCATGATAACCCTCCTTATCATGTTGACGCAGTGTTAGTATACTCCGGTCCTGTCATAAAAACAACTAGTTAAGCAGAATAAGTTATGACAAACTTGGCAATAGTCTTGACCCATAGAACCGCTAGCGCGCATAATGCACCCTCGGAAAGGGGGAATAGGCATGGAACGCTATATCCCATATGAAAAGCTGGCCAAGAAAAAACAGCGAGAACTCGATCTGAAGCGGCACGGTATCGGGCCAGAACATCGCTCCCGTTGTGGGAGGTTTCCTCCCATAGCGGAGCCGGATCATCATAACGGTCAAGCAGATCGTTCCATGCCTCCACAAAGGCTCTGGCAGGCACATCGACGCCAACATGAGCGCTCCGGCGGAGTAACCGCTCTCCGTCCTCCGGCAGCACCTTCATCTTAGCAGCTTTGCATTTCCAGTGCGGAGTGCCACGGTTGGCCAGATGGGTTGACTGCGATCTTCCGCAGATACAGCTGCAGAGGCTGTAAATAACGCGTCCGTCAATTGGATACTTCAGCCAATTCTCACAGTATTGATGGAAGTGATGCTCCTTGCAGAATCGCTGCCTGCGCTTCGTTTCCAGCTGAAAGCACTGCCATGTTTCATCGTCGATAATGGCTTCGTGCGTTTCGGTCGCACAATACTGCGGGAGATCGCTCTGTGCGGACATTCTTCTTCGACAACTGGTCCATATTGTGGGAAATCTGGAAAACAGCGTTCCCACGAATCTTCTCGCTGAGCATGATGTTTATGAATTTCTGTCCCGGTTCACTCGCGGCCACCGTTTGTCGTCGGTACGCCGTCCGCAGCCTTGTCATATCCGAAGCAGGGCTTGCCGGAGAAACTGCGGATGTCGCCTTGCTCGTATCTCCGTCGTTTGCCCCACTTGACGTTCTCCGCCACAGGGGAAATGAGTGTCAGCAGCACTTCACCCTCGGCGCAGATCCCGACCAGCTCGTAGTCCGGGCTGTTTTTCAGATACCGCTCGTGAGAGTCCTTCTGCCCCCGAAGCTGGTTTTCTGTTCCTCGCTTCCTGTAGATAATCAACAATAGGCTGCAGCCCGCTTTCTGAGCGCTTCACTGTCTTCCGAAGGCATATTCTTTGGCTGGTACAAACGCAATCAGAGGCTCAATAAGGCCGGATGCTACAGTGTTTGTGCTTTGCGAGGAGAGAGAGCTCGAAGGCCGGATGGTGGTTGCGGTCAAGGTCCAGGGGGCGCCGCCCGGGCATCGGCCAGATTGTGATCACCCTGACGGCAGAGTTGAGCGCCCCCGTCTGAGGGGACGAGGGCACCGGGCAGGTGGTGTTCTATGCACCTGCGGAGATTCGCAGGTAATCTGCGGCAGCTTCTTGGACGATTAGCGGGTCGATGGCTCGAGCCTCGTGTGCGTATCCGAAAAGAAGGCACTTGGACGCTGCTTGGTTGATCAGCCGTGGAGCGCCGCCGGCTAGTTCGTAGATGGCTGTGATCGCATC
>JAYFQW010000026.1 GCA_034926675.1 Clostridia bacterium
CCCCCCCCCCCCCCCCCCCCCCCCCCCCCCGCGCCTGCACTTCATGTTGCCGGGCGACCCTCGCCCGCGACCATGCCTTCGTTGCGCCGAAAATGGCATTGTAGTATAATGCCGTGTAGATTGTATACAAGATTCACCTTTGGCCGGATGCCCGATTGGGGGTGATGTGGCATTGAGCATCGACGCGATCAGTCAGGTCCGAGCAGCGGAGCGCGAGGCTGAGGAGATCGTTCGGGAAGCATCGGAACAGGCGCGAGCCAAGGTCGCTCTGGCGGAGAACTCTGGGCGCAGGGCTCTTTCGGAGGCTGAGCAAACTGCCGCGGTTGAGGCCGCCAAGGTGGCGGAGGCATCCCGGAAGGAGATCGCGCGGAAGGCGGAAGAGACGCGCAAGGCTGTAGCGGCGCGAGAGAAGCAAGTCAAAGACACTGCGAAGGTCAAGTGGGGCATGGCGCTGACGCTCGCGGTTGAGAAGGCAGTGAAATCCGTTGGCAATCTCTGAGATGAGAAGGGTGTCAGTTATTGGGCACGAATCCCGCATCGACGAGGTCGTCCGCGTGCTTCAGCACCTTGGCGCTGTGGAAGTGAGCGAGTACGGCGAGGGCCTCGCGAGCGAGGAGAAGCCCACCATCACGTGTCCATATGATCCAACCGAACGCCTTTCGGAGCTGGACAGCATTCTCGCTGACCTCAAGTACACCATCGATATGATGGGGAAGCACCGACGCATCACAAAGTCGATTCTCGAGAACTTCACGGGTTATCGACTGTATATGACCGAGAGCGAGTGGAAGGCACAGATCAGCGACGGGGCAGACAACGTGCGCCGGCTCTGCGGCAGGGCCCGTGAGATCGAAGAGTCAATGGCGGATCTTTCTGCTCGCCGCACTCGAATTGCCTCCTCGATTGAGTTCCTAGAGCCATGGGAGGGCTTCAAGGGCGACTCCACGCAGCTCGGTCCCGGTCCTTTCGTCACTATCTCCTTGGGAACCGCTGACTCGAAGGGCATCGATTCTCGGATGGAAGCAGCGGCATCATCAGTCCCTGGCATTGCATGGGGCGCCGTCGCTGCAGAGCCCGCCCGGGCATACATGCTGGTCGCCTACCCTACCTCTGTGTCTGAGGAGGCGGCACGAGCTCTATCGGAGGCTGGATTCGCCAGAGTGAGCCTTGACCAGTGCTCCGGGAGCCCGGGTGACGAGATCAGGCGGCTTAGAGAGGAACTCGACGGTATCTCGAAGGCAAGCGATAACCTGGAGCGGGAGATCGACTCGTTAGTGGAGGAGAGGCCGCGCGCCTTCGCCCTCTACGACCACTTCTCCCTGGATCGGGCTCGTTACTACATCACGACCAAATTCGGCGGGACTGCCCGCACCTTCCTTGTGGAGGGATGGGTGCAGCAGAAGGACATGGGCCGCTTCCGTGCAGCTATTCTGCAGATCGCCGATGATATCGTGGTTCAGGACAGGCCGCCTCTAGAGGACGAGATCCCTCCAGTGGAGCTCATTAATGGGAAACTCGCACAGCCATTCGAGGTGATCACGAAGACAATGGGCTACCCAGCGCCAGGGTCCATCGACCCGACCCCGTTCCTTGCCCCTTTCTTCCTCGTGTTCTTCGGGCTGTGCATGACTGATGCCGTGTACGGACTCATCATCGCGGGAGTCGCGCTTCTGCTCATGCGCAAGATGAAAGGAAGAGGAACGCAATTCCTCAACCTGATACTAGCGTGCGGGCTCGCTACCGTCGTAGTGGGCGCGCTGCTCGGAGGCTGGCTCGGCGACCTGCCCACCAGGCTGTTTGGATGGCGTACAGCCATTCTGTTCGACCCGATGCAGTCTCCCACCACATTCCTGATCCTGTCGTTCGGGTTGGGCATAGTGCACATCTTCACCGGGCTTGGCATCAAGGCCTACGACAACGTCCGCAAGGGGCGCTGGCTGTCGGCCATATACGACCAGGGGTTCTGGGTGCTGTTCCTCGTTGGAATAGGGCTCACTCTGGGCGGCGGTTCTCTGGGCCCCGGGTTCTCCAGTGTGGCTGAAAACGCCAAGTATGCTGCCTTGGGCGGTGCGGCGGGGCTCGTGGCCACTCAAGGGAGGCATCACAAGAATCCACTTCAGCGGCTCGGAGGCGGAGTTCTATCGCTGTACGCGACAACTGGCTATATGAGCGACATTATATCCTACGCCAGGCTATTCGGCCTTGGGTTCACCAGCACAGTGCTGGCGTCGGTAATGAATGACCTGATGCTGAGGCCTGCGGGCATTCCCATAATTGGGCCGGTGATCGCAGTCATAGGGCTCGCATTCGGCCATGTGTTCAACATCCTGATCAACATCATCGGGGCGTATGTCCACTCAAGTCGTCTCCAATACGTTGAGTTCTTCGGCAAGTTCTTCGAGGCGGGCGGCCGGCGTTTCATGCCATTCGGCGCCGCTACCAAGTACGTGGATGTGGAAACCACGAAGGGGGTATAGCACATGGAGTACACACTTGGGCTAATTCTGGCGTTCATCGGGGTAGGTCTCGCGGTTATCCCTGCTGGCATCGGTTCGTCCTCGGGAGTCGGCCTTGTGGGCCGCATGGGCGCGGGCGTTATCACCGAAGACCCCGACAAGTTCGGACCGATTCTGCTGCTCCAGGCGATTCCAGGCACGCAGGGCGTATACGGGTTCCTCACGGGCCTGATGATCATGGTTCGCATAGGCGCGCTTGGCGGTGGGCTGAAGGCTCTCACTGTGAACCAGGGATTGCTGTTCCTACTTGCCGCTATCCCAGTTGGCGTCGTCTGCTGGGTGTCCGCGACATTCCAGGGCCAGGTGGCCGCGGCTGGCGTGTCTGTCGTGGCGAAGAGGCCTGAGGAAATGGGCAAGTCAGTTATTCTAGCCGCAATGGTGGAGACCTACGCGGTTCTCTCGCTCCTTGCAAGCCTCTTGCTCGTCTTCTCCATCCAGGTTTGATCGGCTGGGAGTGTGTGATGATATGGAGAACCTTGAGAGGCTGAAGGAACGGATTACCGGGGAAGCACGGGAGCAGGCCGAGAAGATCCAGGCTGATGGGGCGTCACAGGCTGCCAGAATCGCTGCTGAAGCGAAGAGCAGGGCAGACCAGTTGTACGCCCGAGCCCTGGAGAACGCCAGGAAGGCCGCAGCCGAGGAAGAGAGGCGGGCTGAGATTGCCCGCTCGCTCGATGAGCGGAATGCGATATTGCGTGCCAAAGGCGAGATGGTCGACGCGCTGCTGGCGGAGGTCCCCGGCAGGATCCATGCCCTCCCAGATCCGGATTACCTGGCCCTTATAAAGACCATGATGGTGAGGCTCGCGCCTGAAGGCGACGTTGAAGTGGTGGTTGCGACAGCCGACCGCTCCAGGATAACACCTGAACTCCTGAAGCAGGTGGGAGCTGAACTCGCAGCCAGGGGACGCAAGACCTCGCTCAGGCTATCCTCCAAAACGGAGGACATTTCCGGCGGATTCCTGCTCAAAGGCGCCGCCGTCGAGGTGGATTGCTCCCTTGACTCACTGCTGGCCTCATGCCAGGATGACCTCGCTCCGCTGGTCGCGGGGACTCTGTTCGGGAGGTAAGGACTTTGGGCTTCGACGGAAGGTTCGCGTACGCCGTCGGCAGAATCCGGGCCCTGGAGAACCGGATGATCGACCAGGCCCGGTTCAATCGGCTGATCGACTCCGAAAGCCCCGAAGAGCTTGCCCGCATACTCGGAGAGACCGAGTACGGCCAGGCGAGCGATGTGGGTCCGGGGCGCTTCGAGGAGATAATAGATGCCGAGCTGGTGCGCGTTCATGACTTGGTAGCAGGCATGTCGCCTGACCCCTTGCTCACGGGTGTTTTTCGAGCAAGGCACGATTTCCACAATGTGAAGGTGTACCTAAAGGCGCGCCTCGCGGCGCGTGATAGGGGCATAGCTGCGGAGGTAAGCTCGGCTGCTGCATCCCTTGGCTGGTTCTCTCCGGACCAGGTCGGCATCATTGTCGATCAGGTGATAGGCCGGGCAGATGAACTGCAGGAAGGCCATGGCGCGCTATTGGGCGGGGACGCTCCCGCTCGCGGAGTAGGACCTCAGCTTGGGTCTGAGCGTGGTGCTGCCCTCATAGGAAACGAGCGCGCAACGGCGGGAACGGCGCAGCTTTGGGCTGCCCTTGAAGGCTCAGCCGCCATTGCTCTATCTGCCTATAATGAGCACGGCGGCGATCCTCAGCAGATCGACATGGCTTCCGACCGTGAATCGTTCAACTACTTCTACACCGTGGCAAAGTCTCGCAATGCCGCATTCCTTGAGAGTCTGATCGCCGAGATGGCGGACCTCACGAACATACTCATATCAGTGCGGCTCAGGGCAATTGGCAAGACGGCGGAGTTCGCAGCCAACGCGTTTGTGCCCCACGGCTCATTGAGTGTGGAGTGGCTGGCGTCAGCGTATGCCGAGCCGGATGAGAAGTTCGCCATTGCCTTCAGGGCAACTCCGTACGAGAGGCTAGTTGATGAGGGCCTCGGCCAGTGGCGCGCAGGCGGATCCCTCGCGCCGTTTGAGAACCTCGTCGATTCCCACTTAGCGGCAGTGGCAGCGCGCTCGGGAGGAGTGCCAATCGGCTATGAGGTCGTGCTTGGCTATCTGCTGGCTCGTGAGGCGGAAGCCGACACACTGCGGCGCATATTCGTTGGGAAGATGAACAGGATTCCCGCAAGTGTGATCCGTGAGAGGCTGTGTGGTGCTCATGCATAAGATCGCCGTGATAGGGGACGAAGATTCCGTCCTGGGATTCCGCGCCCTTGGGGTCTCGGTGTTCCCAGTGAAAGACAGCACAGAAGCGGAGGCCGCGCTCCGCTCCGCGGCGCGTGAGGGCTTTGCCGTGATATACATTACCGAAGGCCATGCGAGCAGCATCATTGACGTGATAACTGAGTACAGCCGCAAACCGCTTCCGGTCGTTCTCACAATCCCCGATCAGGGCGGGAACAAAGGGGCGGCTCTTGAGAAACTCAGGCGGACGGTGGAGAAAGCGCTCGGCGCCGACATCCTGTTCGGGAAAGAAGGGAATGCCTGACATGGACTCCAGTAGGAACGCAGGAAAGATCATCAAGGTTTCGGGGCCTCTGGTCGTCGCCGATGGGATGGCTGGGGCCAAGATGTACGATGTCGTGCGAGTCTCCGAGAAGCGCTTGATCGGTGAGATCATCGAGATGCGAGGGGACCGCGCATCCATACAGGTCTATGAGGAGACTGCTGGCCTCGGGCCGGGAGAGCCGGTGTTCACCACTGGCGAACCTCTCTCTGTGGAGCTGGGCCCCGGGCTGATCACCTCCATCTACGATGGAATTCAGCGACCGCTTGATAGGATCAGAGAGGCCTCGGGCGACCGCATCACTCGCGGAGTCGAGGCTCCCGGGCTGGATCG
This sequence comes from Clostridia bacterium, assembly GCA_034926675.1. Classification (NCBI taxonomy): domain Bacteria; kingdom Bacillati; phylum Bacillota; class Clostridia; species Clostridia bacterium. The sequence continues at coordinate 5,416 of JAYFQW010000026.1, forward strand.
CCAGCGAAAGTGGGAGTTTGTGCCAAGAGTGAAGGTCGGCGATGAGGTGGTTCCCGGCGATATCCTCGGCGTTGTGCAGGAGACTCCAGTTGTTGAGCACAGGGTCATGGCGCCTCTGGGAGTGTCGGGAAGAATTGAGTCAATCCACAAGGGGAGTGCGACCGTCACCGATGTGGTTGCCAGGGTCAAGACTGGCGACGCGCTTCACGATATCACGATGATGCAGAAGTGGCCGGTGAGGCGTGGCCGTCCTGTGGTGGAGAAGCTAACACCTGAAGAGCCCCTTATCACGGGACAGAGGGTCATCGACACATTCTTCCCGGTCGCAAAGGGCGGCACTGCATGCATACCTGGGCCTTTCGGCTCAGGCAAGACGGTCATACAGCACCAGCTTGCCAAGTGGGCGGATGCCGACATCATCGTGTACGTTGGATGCGGCGAACGCGGCAACGAGATGACCGACGTTCTCATGGAGTTTCCCGAACTGATCGACCCGAAGAGCGGCGAACCGCTTATGAAGAGGACGGTGCTGATCGCTAATACGTCAGACATGCCTGTGGCGGCCCGCGAGTCCTCGGTTTACACGGGAATCACGATCGCCGAGTACTTCCGGGACATGGGCTACAGCGTTGCCCTGATGGCCGACTCTACATCTCGATGGGCGGAGGCGCTTCGCGAGATGTCCGGACGCCTTGAGGAGATGCCCGGTGAAGAGGGATACCCAGCGTACCTAGGGTCCAGGGCCGCCGAGTTCTATGAGAGGTCAGGCCGGGTTGTGTGTATGGGTTCCGACAAGCGGCAGGGCTCGCTCACCGTCGTAGGCGCAGTTTCGCCGCCAGGCGGCGACCTGTCCGAACCTGTCACTCAGAACACGCTCAGGGTTGTGAAGGTGTTCTGGTCCCTCGATGCCAACCTGGCATATAGCCGGCACTTCCCCGCGATTGATTGGCTCACAAGCTACTCTCTGTATCTCGACAGAATCGATCAGAACTTGCGCGCGAGGCTCGGAGGCGAGTTCATGGAGATGCGGACTGAGGCCATGAAGATCCTGCAGGAGGAGTCGGAGCTGGGAGAGATCGTTAGGCTCGTGGGTGTCGATGCACTCTCAGTCCGCGACAGAATCACAATGGAGACTGCCCGGAGCATCCGCGAGGATTTCCTGCACCAGAATGCATTCGACGAGGTCGACACATACACGTCCCTGGAGAAGCAGGGGGCGATGATTCGTGTGATCCTCGCTTTTGATCACGCGTCCCGCAGGGCCGTGGAGGCCGGCGCTTCCCTTGATGACCTCCTGAAGCTTCCGATACGCAGCAGGGTGGGCCGCATGAAGTATGTCGAGGAGAGCAAGCTCGGCGAGATCCAGGCAATGGTCGAAGAGATCAGGAGTCAGGTAGGCGCCGTGTCCGATCACGGAGGTGAGGGCGTTGCTTAAGGAGTACCTAACCATCAGGGAAGTCGCGGGTCCGCTCATGCTCGTTGATCAGGTGCAGGACGTAAAATACGGCGAGCTGGTTGAGATCCTCATGCCCGCAGGCGAGATCAGGCGCGGCCGCGTTCTGGAGGCGTCGGGCTCTAACGCCTTGGTGCAGCTGTTCGAGGGTTCCGCCGGGCTTGACATTCAGTCAGCCAGAGTGCGATTCCTCGGCCACGGCATCGAGCTTGGTGTCTCCATGGAGATGCTGGGGCGCGTCTTCGACGGCCTGGGTCGCCCGCGCGACAACGGCCCGAAGATAATACCAGAGGCCAGGCTCGATACTAACGGGAGCCCGATCAACCCGTACGCCCGCGACTACCCATCGGAGTTCATACAGACAGGCATATCCGCTATCGACGGCCTGAATACTCTGGTCCGTGGGCAGAAACTCCCGATATTCTCTGCATCAGGCCTTCCACACTCGCGGATCGCGGCGCAGATAGCGAGGCAAGCGAAGGTGCTAGGCACTCAGGAGCAGTTCGCCGTGGTGTTCGGCGCAATGGGCATCACCTTTGAAGAGGCGGACTACTTCATTTCCGACTTCAAGAGGACAGGCGCCATCGAGCGCGCTGTGCTCTTCATGAACCTTGCCAACGACCCCGCCATCGAGCGAATCGCCACTCCGAGGATGGCGCTCACGGCGGCGGAGTATCTGGCATACGAGAAGGGAATGCACGTCCTGGTCATCCTCACCGACATGACCAACTACTGCGAGGCTCTTCGCGAGGTGTCGGCTGCGCGCAAGGAGGTCCCTGGGCGCCGTGGTTACCCGGGCTACCTCTACACCGACCTCGCCACCATATACGAGCGTGCCGGAAGGATCAAGGGCAAGAAGGGGTCAATCACGCAGATCCCAATTCTCACAATGCCAGAGGATGACAAGACTCACCCGATCCCGGACCTTACCGGCTACATCACTGAGGGACAGATCATGGTAAGCCGCGAGCTGCACCGCAAGGGCATATATCCTCCAATAGATGTGTTGCCGTCTCTCTCGCGTCTGAAAGACAAGGGAATCGGCGTCGGGAAGACTCGCGAGGATCATGCACCTACCATGAACCAGCTGTATGCTGCGTATGCTCGGGGTAAGGAAGCGCAGGAACTGGCGGTCATCCTTGGCGAGGCGGCGCTGTCGACGGTGGATAAGATCTTCTCGAAGTTCGCGGCCGAGTTCGAGCGACGCTACGTCGGGCAGGGAGAGAACGAGGATCGGACTATTCTGCAGACGTTGAACATCGGCTGGGATCTGCTGTCAATGCTCCCAGTCGACGAGCTGACGCGCGTGAGGGAGTCCCTCATAGAGAAGTATATGCCGAAGAAAAGCACAGACGACGCTGATTCGGTAGGGGAGTGATCTGGCGCAATGGAGGTCAGAGTCAGCCCGAACCGGATGCAGCTCCTCCGGCTGAAAAAGAGGCTAGTCGTGGCCGCTCGCGGCCACAAGCTCCTCAAGGACAAACTGGATGAGCTGATGAAGCACTTCCTTGAGCTGGTGCGAAGGGATAGGAAACTGAGGGAAGCGGTTGACCAGAAACTTGGAGACGCTTTCCGCGGTTTCCTTATTGCCCGCGGCGCGATGTCATCGAGCGCGGTGAACGCCGCCCTCATGTATCCTAAGGAGATGGTAACCCTTCGGGCTTCGCAGAGGCATGTCCTGAACGTCGAGGTCCCTTGCTTTGAGTGGAGCTTTGCAGGGCAGGAGGATAGGACGAACATCTACCCGTATGGCTTCGCCTACACGTCGCCGGAGCTGGACGCGGCCATCAGGCTGCTATCAGAGGCCATGCCGAGCCTCGTGGAACTGGCGGAAGTAGAGAAGTCGGTGGAACTGCTTGCCGACGAAATCGAGAAGACCAGGCGGCGCGTGAATGCCCTTGAGTATGTGCTCATTCCCCAGCTGGAGCAGTCGATTACGTACATCACGATGAAACTGGACGAGGCCGAGCGAGGGAACCTCACGCGGCTCATGAAGATCAAGGACATGGTCCGGGAGAGAAGCGTCTGAACCGACAGCATGGTCCGGGCGCAACCCGACTGCACGACCGTAGGCAAGCTCATAGAGATACCGACCGTGGATCCTCAGCGGGATGCCCCCGCAAGATCCGCGGTCGGCCTTTTTCGGCCCCTGCGTCGATCGTGCGCGGCTGACGGCCAACGGAGTTTCGCGTATCCTCTTAGCGTCATCGCCAGGTGGGCAGGCCCGGCGCTGGGCTGGGAGGAGCAAGCCTCTCGGTCCGGGCTGAGAGGGGGCAGCCTAGGGTTCCCGCGAATACCTGAGCGTGTTTCCCACAATACGGCATCCCATTCGAAGGGCATCCCTCAAGTGCACCATGCCATCTTTCCCAGTTGGCGGCGCCCATCGGACGAAGCTTCGACGTCACTGCCTAACACATAGCCCATCTTCGGCGCCCTTGACGGGATAGGGGCGGAAGTTCTTCCACTCGAACACGGAGTGACCAGGTTCCTCCCGGATTCGCGCGAGTCGCATACCCAACACGGTATCCAGGTGCAAGCTGGACGCGGAGCGGTCCGAAACCTTAACTCTGGAGAAGACCTCACGGAAACGCGCGCGGGCCGCCTCGGGCTTCCGGGGAGTGCTCAGGTTTGCGGCCGCCGTGTGGCTCGTCGTGATCGCCGCGGGCGTTGCTGCCAGGCCAGAGGCGTGTGCAGTGTTGCGCGCGGGCTGCAGCCGGGAGCTGCATATGGGGGGCTTCATGGCTGCGCGCCCGCGCTGCCTGACGAGGCGCGACCGGCGTGACCGAGCCCTGAGGCGATAATGTCGGCGAATCCAGCAGTGAGACGAGCTCAATGTCGATGGAATCGACGTTGAAACGCGTGTAGTGTCGATAGATCCAGCATTGAGGCCCTCCGAACGTGCGTCCGGACGGGATCGGCGACAGGGAGCGTGAGGAGATGAGATCATGGCATAATGTGGCGCGGCTGACTTGCAGCCAGACGCGTTTTCAGGGATGGGCCGGGTGCGCGATGCAGTTCACGTGTACCTCGACAGCGGGAGCCGGACTGTCAATGTCGACGAAATGGACACTGACCCCATGGTCAATGTCGAATTGAGTGGCATTTAGCTCGCGACGATGCCGGTTTGGTCGGCATTGACCGCCTGCGAGAAGACGTTGAGTTCGATGTGGTGAACGATGAGCCGGTGCATGTGGCTGATGGCGCTCGGACTCTTTCGGAATCAGAGCTGTTCCGGGATAAGATGTTCCGCGCCCTGGGAGTGTCGCCGTCCGTCTATGTTGCGGCCCCACGGAACGTTCGTTTTCCTTGAAAACCGAGCGGTTGAACGCCCAAGGGTGCTGAATATGGGGCATAGGCAAGCGCTGACGCTGGAGGCAAGCGCCGATCGTAGCAAATGTGCGAGTGTGATTTCCGCGGGGCATTGCAGCCCAGTCTACACCACTTGACGAGACGTGACCCTTTGCCGTGGGCTAGTCACCTCCGCGAAGAGCGTTCGGGCCGCGGATTTCGGGTCCAAGTGGCTCAGGGTGTGGACCCTCCAGAACCATGCTACGTACTGAAGAAGATACTTCGTGGCGACGCCGTGGAAATGACGTATCCAGTGCGCAAAGTTGAGGAGAAGCTTCAGGGCGGCTTTGGGAGCGGATTCTGGGTCGTCGGCGTATCGGTCCATCCGGCACTGGCGATTCCTCTGCTGGCTGACCCAGGTAAGCCTGACACTTGAGTCGTTGTTGGCGGGCCATATCCCGAAGCCCCGTGTGACGATGAGGTCAGCGTCGGCTTCTGTGAGACGTCTCATGGCATCTGAGAATCCTCCGTCGTGGTTTGGGGAGAGGACTGCCGCCCTCAGCCTGCCTGTGTCGCTTACTGCAAAGAGAAGTGATGCTCGGCGTGATCGAGGCAGCCGGGAAGTGATGGCCGGCATGTACATCTTCGCGTACTGTGCCTGCTCGACGGTCCACTGTGCATCGGGAGGGACTACTGAACCTTTGAAGGACCTCACGATGTTGCGCTGCCCGAGGCCGACCTGTCCGCGAAGCTCGATCTCGGAGTCTGTCTCGGATAAGACGCGGGTGACCCGATGCCGCCAGGCAAACGCAGTGTTCTTAGAGATTCCAAGCCTTTGGGTGATCTGAACAAGCGTGAGCCCTCTGATCATGAGTATGCAGAAACCCGGCCATAGCTCTCTTCTGTGAAGGCCCTCAAGTATGGTCCCAGTCAACTCGGTGAAGTATCTCCCGCATTCCCTACACCTTAGCCTCTGGGCGCCTGCCCGTCGGCCGCACCGCTTTGCTCGCATGCTTGCGCATTGCGGGCACGGAGGGGTCGTGATGTCCGCAGTCTGCGCTACAGGAGAGCAGGACCCCTCGAGTCGAGAGCCTGCACCGGCCGCTGACGCCATGTGTGCAGAGGTGTCGACTGTCAACGCCCCGGGAGTCTCCGCAGTGGGGTCCACCGTGTCGAGAGAGGAAGTGGGCGACCTCATTCGACGTTCACCTCCGAAGCTGACCTCGCCATGGCCGACACCCATATACTACCAGACAATGGAATGGAATGTCAATTCGACTCGAGACGCCGCATCATGGGAAAGACAGCAGAGGCATTTGAGAACACTCCGATACTCCGGCTGACCGATTCCTCCGCCAGGCAGCGCTGCTGGTTCTCCCGGCTCCAGTTGACGCGGCCTCCGCCCAAGCGCCATGGGGAGGCGCGGGCGAGGCCGCTATGCTCGTGATGGGGTGTGACATGTTGGTGACCTGAGGGACCCGGGGGCTGTGGCTAGGGACCCGGGGCTGTGGCTAATGAGGCCGCCAGCACGTCCGGTGAACCGTGGACTCCCGGAGCACGGATGCGGATGCCGCCTGGTGGTCCTGAGAGCGGCTCTGTGAGCGGCCTTGTGATTGGGGGATGGCTTACTTGCCTGTGGAGGCACTCTCCATCGTTCGTCGGATGACGGCGACTGCCGTCCCGGCGAGGAGCAGTATCGAACCGATCCATAGCAGCGATGCGAATGGCTTGCGACTGACCTCGACACTGATGGCGCCGGACGAATTGCCGTTGCTGTCGCTGGCAGGATTGCTTTGCACATCAGGCTCGGCTGCCTTGTCGCCCATGAGTATGATCTGGATGGTCGCTGCCCCAGCGCTTGCATCTATGCCTGAGAGGCGAAATGCGACTGGCCCGATGGGTGTGGCGATGACCGCATCATGGAAGTCCTTTCCGCTCTCTGTGAAGCCTAGAACGGGAGTCGCTGTGGCGATGGCATCGCCGCCAGGTGATGATATCTCTAGCACGGCGCCGACTGCCATCTTGGCCTCTCCGTGCGCCGTCATGTCGAACTGCATGAACCGGACTGCCAGTCCTGAGTAGGTGACGGACTGGCCTTTGGTGATGGTGAACTCCTGGGCTCTCCCTGTTGGCCGGAGTGCGCTTGGCTCTTCTTCCCCAGTAGGCGAGATGTAAATGTCCTGAACGAGGGTGGAGTGAATCGAAGGGCGCCGGATGACTCCGCTGTCGCTCTGCTGGATGGACGGCCTGGCTTCGAACTCCATGCCTGCCTTGGTCGCAGTGATCGAGTACTCCCGGCGAGGGTGGGCAGGATCTGCGCCAGGCGATGTCTCTGCTCCGGAGTAGTTGAACTCCCATCCAAACGCTGAAGCGGACGCCCCGGGTTTGAGGGTGAGGTGTACGGCCTCGCCATATGCTGACGTGGCGATTATGCCCACGAGGATGAGGGCCGCTCCCACATGGGTGGCGTACCCTCCTAGCTTGGCTATGCCCCCCTTTGCGGCCCGCACCAGTGCCATGAGGTTAGCGGCGAGCGCTAGGAAGGATGCGAACAGGAACAGGAGGAACCATGGCTGCCGAACACCGAGGAACACTGCCGCGAGCGTGAGCATGAGAGCCGCGATGCCCGGCCAGGTCATTGCCTTCTTCAGCTCTGATGTACTCGATCCGCGCCAGGCCAGAAGCGGGCAGATTCCCATAACCAATGCAATCAAGGCGCCCAGCGGCGCGTTCGTGATGTTGTAGAACGACGTGCTCACCGCGGACGGATTTCCGGTTACTCCGGTGATGAGCGGGGCCGACGTGCCAAGCAGTGTAACCCCTGCTGATGCAAGCAACAGGGTTGCCGTGAGGACGAATGCGAAGTCGCGCGAGGCGACATGGTCGAAAGGTTCGGAGTACCCTCGCTTTCTGGTCATGCTCGGCAGGCGGTATACGAACAGCGAGAAAGCCACGGCGGTGTAAAACGCCATCGCCCACACAAGCGCACTGGACAGACCTAAGTCGGAGAAGGAGTGTACCGAGAAGTCCGACAGGACGCCGCTTCTGGTGAGAAATGTGCCGTATACGATGAGAAGAAAGGTGATGAGCGAGAGCGCCACGTTCGTCCGTATCATCTTGCCGCGGGTTCGCTGCATGAGCATGGTATGGAGAAGCGCCATCCCAGTAAGCCATGGAACAAGCGAGGCGTTCTCCACAGGATCCCAGCCCCAGTACCCACCCCAACCCAATACCGCATACGCCCACTTAGCGCCTATCAGGATTCCGGCGCCCAGGAACAGCCATGCTGCAAGAGCCCACGGGAGGGCGTGTTTCACCCAGGAGGAGTAATCGTCCTCTGTGAGGGCAGCCAGCGCCCAAGCGAACGGCGCCGCCCACAGCGCATATCCCACAAATACTATCGGAGGGTGTATCACCATCCATGGGTCCTGCAGAAGTGGATTCAGGCCGACTCCATCGGGAGGCGCTGAGGCCAGCAGCGTGAATGGAGAGGCCTTCACAAGCAGAGCGAGGAGGCCTAGCTGCACCAGTGAGAAGTGCCTCATCACGTATGCCTCATGCTCGCCTGAGGTATAGGCCAGCACGAGGCTGACGATTGCCGATAGCATAGCCCATAGCAGGAATGTGCCTTCCTGCCCAGCCCAGAATCCGGATATCAGGTAGAACGCGGGAAGCTGGCGCGATGAATAGGATGCTACGTATGCCAGGCGGAAGTCGTGGTTCAGAAACGCAGCCATGAGCGCTGCCGATGATGCAAGAAGCAATGCAAGGCCGCCCCAGGCAGCGCCGCGCGCCATCAGTATCCTCGAACGGCGTACTCCGGCTTCAGGGCCACTCGCGCCTCTCCCAGATGCTGTCCAGTACAATACCAGCGTCATGAGGCTCATTATGAGCGAACCCCAGACGGCGATGCCCCATCCACTCACTTCGTCGCACCTCCCTGATACTTCGAAGGGCACTTCACGAGGATCTTCCGAGCCTCGAATACATCGCCTCGGATGAGCCCCACCACGACCACGCTCTCGGCCTGGTCGAAGTTGCTGGGAGGCGCCTCGCGGAACTCAACGCGCATCATTCGGCCATCCCGGTCGGTTAGGCGAAACCGAAAGACCCCGGTCGACACATCCGTTTCCGCACTTCCAGGGTCCACTGTTCCGGATACCTGCACCGCGCCTCCACGTGTTTCTGCCTCTGTGAATGTGACATATGGAGTGAGTGAGGTGCGGAACGCCCCGAAGGCGAAGACGGCGAAAGCGGCAACGATGATCAGTACGAGTATGAGTCGCCTCTTCACCTCTTGCTGGACCTCCCGGTGTCCCGAGTCCCACGGGCTTCTGCGGATCTATCGGGCGATGTGGAGCCTTCACACGATCCACGCTGGGAGTTCAAACGTGATTCAAGCCGCTTCACGGTCGTGTCCACGTGGACCAGGTATCCGAACACCGCGATCCATGTTACTACCGCTACTGCGGCGACAGTGTACAGAGCAGATGTCTCACTCATATGTGGGCCTCCTTGGGTACGGCAAGCCGTGCTGATATGCGCGCTACGCGAAGCCGTAGGCTGAACACCCAGGCTGCGAATCCGGTGAATCCCGCCAACGACGAAAGGAACACAAGGAGCATTCGTGCATCCATGTTGAGTTTCCCACCAGCTGAGATCACGGAGTCAGCAGGGTGGAGGGATTGGACTGCCGGTATGCGAGGCACTACGAATACTAGCACCGGGACGGTGACGAAGGCGAGTATCGAATAGGCTGCTGACAGTGATCCTCGACGCGCCGGGTCATCGACGGATGATCTGAGAGCGAAGTATGCTCCATATATCAGGAGCAGAACGAATATCGACGTCTCTCTTGGGTCCCAGTTCCAGTAAGAGCCCCACGTGGCCTTGGCGAATAGCGATCCGCTTGCAGTGGCTGCCACGCAGAAGAGCAGACCGAGCTCTGCTGCGAAAGAAGCCGCGAGATCGTCGAGGGCTGCGCGCCCCTTCAGATAGCGGACGCTGTAGATGGCGCACACGAGAAAGGCGAGCACCGTTACCCATGCCGTTGGGATATGGAAGAAGATAATGCGCGATATCTGGCCCATATCGACTGAGGCCGGCGCCCACAGGAATGCCGCCAGGATCACGACTATCATCCATACACCCAGAAACAGCCTTGCCGCCATTTTCACACCCCTGTTCTTGATACTGACTAGTCGTTCCAAACGAAATCGAAGAGGAGAAGTGAGGCTGCTATCATCAGCACACTGTAGGCCAGGAGAATTCGAATGTCGCCGGATGCCGCTCCAGCTTGTCCTCCACGCAGCGAGATGGAGGTGGAACGAATGGCAGAGGCCAAGCCTGGCAGTGAAATCGGGAACGCGAGAACCGCAAACAATGCCCCTTTGCTGTTGGCGCGGGAGATCATCGCCGCAATTATGGTGGACGATGAGGCCATGGCGATAGTGCCAAGCGCCACAGACGCGGCGAACAGGCCGGGCTGGGCAGGCCGTATATCCATAAGCAGCAGAAACAGGGGCGCCGCGATTACTCCCGCCGCCGCTTGAATGACTATGTTGAATAGGAGCTTCCCGATGTAAACCGAATCGGAGGAGGCAGCGAGCCTCAGGGCCATTACAGTATGGGACTCTTCCTCCTTTACGAAAGACCTTGACAGGCCCGACATGGCGGAGAAGAACAGCACGATCCAGAGAAACGCCCCCTGAGCATCTGCGTCGAGGGAGTAGGGGCTAACGGAGAAACTCACTACTGCAAGTGAGGTAATGGCGAAGAGCAGCAGCGACGAAATGGCATGTCTGGTCCTGAACTCCGATCGTAGATCCTTCGAGAGGACTGCTAGGGCCTCACGAACCGAGTGAGATGACGAGGTCACCTAGCTGCACCTCCTCAGGCTCGTTGGTCGCGATGGCAATGCATTTCGATGGCCTCAGGGATTCGATGACGCTATGGATCAGCGCAACTCCACGGGCATCCAGATTCGCCGTGGGCTCGTCGAGGAGTAGAAGTGGAGGGTCGTGCAGGAGCGCATAGGCGTACTTGAGCCGCTGCTTCATCCCTGATGAGTATGATCCAACGAGGTCGGCGCCCCTGCCATCGAGCTGAAAGCGGGTGAGTATGCCCGAGATGGCCTCGCGGGAGGCGCCGTGTCCACGGACCTGCGAAAAGAACATGAGATTCTCCTCTGCGGAGAGCTCATCATATAGAGTCAGGTCGGGGGAGACTAGGCCTATGCAGCGCCTCCACGCGCCGGCGTCGATGTTGACCCCGCCAAGCCGGCATGCTGCTTTTCCGCTGGACGGCCTCATTAGCCTGGCGGCGATCTTCACCAGTGTGGACTTGCCCGATCCATTCGGGCCGGAGATCACCATGACCTGACCTGTTCGGGCTGTCGCTGTCACGGCTTCGAGGACGCGGCGCTCCCCGAAAGACCTTGACACAGATGAGAATTCGAGCTCAAACAGGCTCGAGTCGTGCTTGTTCAATACCCCAACCCCCGACAGTTGCAGCCCCGCCTGCTCAGTGCTTGGCATCCGACGAATTCAATTATACCGTTCAGCGGTATACGTGTAAACCTGAGCAAGCTGCTGGAGTGCGGGAAGGATTTTGGGAGGGAACCGAGGAATACTGCGCGCAAAGGCTAGGTGAGGTCGTAGTGATACAGAACATTATGGACAGTGTGAGGAGCAGTATCAGAGGATCAGTTGAGGCGGCAATTGGGCGACTTCGGGAATTGGGCGAACTGCCGCCGGAGGCGGCGCCTAGTGTGCTGCTTGAGGTGCCGAAGGACACGAAATTCGGGGAGTTTGCCACTCCCGTCGCTATGCTTCTGGCCAAACCCGCAAGGAAGGCGCCTCGGGATATTGCAGCCCTAATAGTGCGGGAACTCATGGGTGCGGAGAATCGCGGCTACATCGAGTCGGCCGAGATCGCCGGACCTGGTTTCATAAACTTCACGCTGTCGCGAAGGTGGCTTTCTGAGGCTGTGGAACTCATCAGAACTATGGGCGCCAAGTATGGGGAAAGTGACTATGGTCAGGGTGAGAAGGTGCTTGTGGAGTTCGTGTCAGCCAACCCGGTCGGCCCCCTCAACGTGGTGAACGCGCGTGCTGCTGCTGTTGGCGACAGTTTGGTAAGGCTTCTTCGTGCTGCCGGCTATTCGGCATCAAGCGAGTTCTACGTGAACGACGCAGGCAATCAGGTGGGGGTGCTCACTGAGTCGGTATACGCCAGGTACATGGAACTGACTGGAGTTGACTGCCCATTCCCAGAGGATGGGTACAGAGGCGAGTACGTCCGCGATGTTGCCAGGGCCGCCGCTCGGGAGGCGGGCGCGAGGCTCTCGGCGATGAGCCCGGAGCAGGCCCGTGAATTCCTGAGAGAGTTCGCCCTCTCCTACATGCTTCGCTCGCAGAGCGAAGCCCTTGCCAGATACGGAGTGAGGTTCGATAGATGGTTCTCAGAACGTGAGCTCAGGGCGACTGGAGCAGTGGAGACGATGCTTCAGGAGATGGAGGCGGCGGGCAATACTTACCAGGCAGAGGGGGCCACGTGGTTCCGCTCAAGTGCGTTCGGAGATGACAAAGACCGTGTGCTGGTCAAGAGCGATGGGTTCTACACATATGTTGCGCCGGATCTTGCTTACCATAGAGACAAGATCGCGCGTGGATTCGTCAAGCTTATCGACATACTCGGCCCTGACCATCACGGATACGAAGGGCGGATGCAGGCTGGACTGAAATCATTCGGCTGTCCTGACGGAACCCTCGAAGTCATTATCCTGCAGTTGGTCACGTTGATGCGGGAAGGCCAGCCGGTGAAGATGTCGAAGCGCGCCGGGGAGTTCATCACTATCGATGATTTGCTAGAGGAAGTCCCGTCCGATGCAGCGCGCTACTTCTTCATCATGCGCAACACCTCGTCCCATCTGGAATTCGACCTCGACCTCGCCCGGGCGCAGACGATGGACAACCCGGTGTGGTACATCCAGTACGCGCATGCCAGGGCGTGCAGCATCTTCCGGCAGGCGGAATCCACCGGCATCGAGGACCGCTCGTGGAACGAGGCTGACCTATCCCTGCTCGCATCGCCCCGTGAGGAGGAACTCATTCGCAAGATGGCGGCCTTCCCAGATGAAGTGCTTGGCGCGGCGATTGAGCGTGCCCCCAGCAGAATCGCAAGGTATGCGCTCGAGCTCGCTGGATTGTTTCAGTCGTTCTACACTGATTGCCGGGTGATCGGTGAAGACGACGGGCTCACCAGGTCCCGACTCGCGCTGGTGGATGCGGCCAGGACCGTACTGGCCTCAGTGTTGCATGTAATGGGCGTAGGCGCCCCCGAAAGGATGTAGGCAGGTGCAGAGGTATTCGCCGGCTGGAGCGGTTGCGGTTGTGGGCAGGAGCTTGGCGCTCGCCTACGAGAAGATGGGTGTGGTGATGCTCGCGAGCATCGCTTTGTACTTCGCTGCGCTTGCGACATTCTTTGCAGTCCAATTCAGCGTGTGGGGGTTCGGCCTGGTTGTGGTGCTGGTCGGTCCTCTGTGGGGAGGGCTCATGTACGTTGGCAACCTCCTTGCCCACAAGGAAGACGCAGGGCTCGCGGATTTCGTCCGAGGGTATGCCAGATTCTGGCTCAGATCTGCGGCCATCGCAGGGCTGCAAGTTGCCGTGGGAATCGTCCTGTATGTGGACATCCAGGCAATCATGGCCTCCAAGGTGGAATGGCTGAGGTATCTCGCCGGGGTGTGGGCGTACCTCGCCATCTTCGCTGGGCTTGTGTTCATGTATGCGTGTGGAGTGATGGCGGAGCAAGACGTGGGCCTGCGAAAGGCGATCCGCAGGTCGGTGATTCTCATACTGGACAACCTCGCCTTCACTCTAACGATAGGCGTGTTCGAGGTCGTCATTATTGCTCTGGGCGCACTTCCTACGATCGGGATGATTGCCGGGTTCAAAGCGGCAGGCTACTTCATGATCCTTGGGCTTACTGTTGTGGGGGGCATGAACGCGATATACCTCAACCTCGCGGCCGCCCGTGTGCTCGCACGGTACGATGCCGGGAGAGTGAGTGACCGCGAGAAGCTCGAGCGAGAGCTTCAGGAAGAGCAAAGGAGATGACTGGGTATGGATGAACACATAGACATCACCTGGTTCGGCCACTCCTGCTTCCTCCTTGCTGCCAGTGGAGGCGTGAGGATCCTCATGGATCCGTTCGACGAGGAGGTGGGCTATGCTGTCCCGAGGGTTTCGGCTGACCTGGTTACGGTGAGCCACGACCATTTCGACCACAACAACACGAAGGCAGCTGTGGGCACGCCGAAGGTCCTCCGCGGGGCTGGGGAGTGGAACGTGGGCGGAGTGCGAATCAGGGGAGTGAGCACGCACCATGATGACGTTGGGGGCGCTAAGCGGGGGCCGAATACGGTGTTCGTCATCGAGTCGGACGGACTCGTCGTATGCCACATGGGCGACATAGGGCACGTCCCCTGCGACGACGTGGCTTCGGACATAGGAGAGGTGGATGTGCTGATGGTTCCGGTGGGCGGCACATACACACTGGATGCGGATGGCGCCGCCGCGGCTGCGAAGAAGCTTTCAGCTCGGATCGTGATCCCGATGCATTACTGGACTGCCGGCAGCAGTGTTAAAGTGGCAGGCGTCGAGCCTTTTCTTGCGAAGATGGCCAGCGTTTCCGTGGCCTCCAACCGCGTGCTTCGCGTTACGCCATCGGAACTTCCAGACAAGCAGACTGCAGTTGTTCTCAGCTTCTAACAAAGAGTGTCGACGACTGGCTTGGCGACCCGATTGGCGGTCCAAGGCGGCCGGCAGCCCGGCGGCCCGAGGCGGGTTGTGTTGCGATTATGGTAGTGGTATAATACCAACTCGGTTAGGGGGGTGTCCTCAACCGGGGAGGAAGCTAAGTGGCTAAATACGTGTTTGTCACGGGTGGAGTAGTATCAGGCCTGGGGAAAGGCATCACGGCGGCGTCCATAGGGAGGCTGCTCAAGGCCAGGGGGGTGCGGGTCAAGGTTCTGAAATTCGACCCATACATCAATGTCGACCCAGGCACGATGAGCCCATACCAGCATGGAGAGGTCTTCGTCACTGAAGACGGCGCAGAGACCGACCTAGACCTTGGCCATTACGAGCGGTTCATGGACATCAACGTCACCCGCGATAACAATGTCACCACCGGCACCATCTACTCAGCCGTCCTCGCCAAGGAGAGACATGGCGACTACCTTGGAGGCACCGTCCAAGTCATCCCCCATATCACCAACGAGATCAAGGAACGTGTCATAAAGATTGGACAACACGACGCTGATGTTGTCATTGTTGAAGTGGGAGGCACCGTTGGCGACATCGAGGGCCTCCCATTTCTTGAGGCCGCCCGACAGCTCAGAACAGAGGCTGGCCGCGACAATGTAATGTACGTTCACGTGACGCTGGTTCCATACCTCCCCTCATCAGGTGAATTCAAGACCAAACCGACACAGCACTCTGTGAAGGAACTCCGCAGCATCGGCCTGCAGCCCGACGTGATCGTCGCCAGATCTGACCGTCCTCTCCCGCCAGACATCAAGAGCAAGATTGCGCTATTCTGTGACGTCGCGCCTGAAGCCGTGGTGTTCAATCCAGACGCAAACTCCATCTATGAGGTTCCTCTCATTCTCGAGCAGGAGGGCCTAGATAGGATAGTGATCAATCGGCTCGGGCTGTCTTGCCCGGTGGATGGGCCTGACATGCAGGATTGGCGCGCCATGGTCGCGAAGCTCAAGGGCTCGCGCCGGACGGTGCGAATTGCGATCGTGGGCAAGTACGTGGCACTGCCTGATGCATATCTGAGCGTTGCTGAGGCGCTGCGTCACGCGGGGATCGAGAATGGCGCTCAGATCGCAGTTCAATGGGTTGATTCCGAAACGCTTTGCGATGCGCAGTCTACTGCTTCCGCGCTTTCTTCCGCCGATGGCGTGCTCATTCCGGGCGGATTCGGCCCTCGCGGGGTGAATGGCAAGATCTTTGCCGCGGAGTATGCCAGAGTGAATAGAGTCCCGTTCCTTGGACTTTGCCTGGGAATGCAGTGTGCGGTGATCGAGTTTGCAAGGAATGTTTGTGGGCTAGGTGGGGCGAATAGCACTGAGTTCGATGAAGACACGCCGCATCCGGTCATCCATCTCATGCCGGATCAGCGCGATCTGAAGCGCAAGGGTGGGACTATGAGGCTTGGCCTGTATCCGTGCGCAGTCACGCCTGATTCAGTCGCTTTCGCAGCCTACGGTGAACTCCTGATTCACGAGCGGCACAGACACAGATACGAGATTAACAACGATTACGTCAAGATCATGACTGACCACGGGCTCAGGTTCTCGGGGGCTAATCCTGGCCGTAACCTCGTAGAGATGTGCGAACTACCTAGTCACCCCTGGTTTGTGGGGACGCAGTTCCATCCAGAGTTCAAATCGAGGCCTGGTCGACCCCATCCGCTATTTCGAGAATTCGTCGCCAAGTCTCTGGAATTCGCGAAATCGAGATAACTCCAGCCCAGCGACTGGATGCACTGAGGAATGAAACCGTCGGTCGTGGAAATAATTGTACGGGCGGCCTTTGGGCCAGAGGATTTCCCACGCCGACGGCGAATACCGGTTATGCAGCGTTTCATTATCCCTCGGCTGCGATAGCACTTCAGGCAGCCCTCATCTGATCATGAATGCGCCCAGTCATATGCCTTCACAGTGCGCTTTCGTCGCGACCAGCCTGATACGCGGGTCATTTCTGCGTACATCTGCGCCCATTTGCCCCGAAAGGAAGATGCCTTAGTAATGAACATCGCGGAGCTAGAGAAGAAAACCGTGCCCGAACTGCACGACATCGCCAAGGAATTGGCGATCCCTAACCACTCCCAGTTGCGCAAACAGGAGCTTACCTTCGAGATTGTGAAGATCGCCTCTCAGAAGGAGGGAGCGTTGTGGGCCGACGGGATACTCGAGGTGCTCCCAGAGGGCTTCGGCTTTCTTCGCGTGGGCGGTATGACCCCGAGCTCGGATGACATCTACATATCCCCATCGCAGATACGCAGGTTCGTGCTGCGAAAGGGCGACATGGTCTCCGGGCAGGTGAGGCCGCCCAAGGAGGGCGAGAAGTACTTCGCGCTTCTTCGTGTAGAGGCTGTTAATGGCATGGATCCGGAACTGGCGGCGAGGCGCTCGCACTTCGAGGATCTCGTCCCCGTCTATCCGGATGAGCGGCTGAAGCTGGAGAGCGACCCG
Source organism: Clostridia bacterium (assembly GCA_034926675.1). Lineage (NCBI taxonomy): Bacteria > Bacillati > Bacillota > Clostridia > Clostridia bacterium. The sequence continues at coordinate 22,425 of JAYFQW010000026.1, forward strand.
AAGGACATCACGACTCGACTCATCGACCTGATTGCCCCCATAGGCAAAGGGCAGAGGGGGCTCATCGTTTCGGCGCCTAAGGCGGGCAAGACCACGATATTGAAGAAGCTCGCCAACGCCATGACTGGGAACCACCCGGAGATCAACCTGTTGGTCCTGCTTGTTGACGAGAGGCCTGAGGAAGTGACCGACATGGAGAGATCGGTGAATGGAATGGTGGTGGCATCCACCTTCGATCAGCCATCGTCGAACCATGTGCGTGTGGCCGATATGGTCCTTGAGCGCGCGAAGCGCCTCACGGAACACGGCAAGGACGTGGTGATCCTGTTGGACTCTATCACCAGACTCGCCCGTGCCTATAACCTTGAGGAACCACCCTCTGGGCGGACGCTTTCCGGCGGAGTGGATCCAGCGGCGCTTCACAACCCCAAGAGATTCTTCGGGGCAGCAAGGAATATTGAAGAGGGCGGAAGCCTTACGATAATAGCGACGGCGCTCATCGACACAGGCAGCCGAATGGACGATGTTATCTTTGAGGAGTTCAAGGGCACTGGCAACATGGAGCTCCACCTCGATAGGAAGCTGTCGGAGCGGCGCATATTCCCGTCGATTGATGTGAACAAGTCGGGAACACGCAAAGACGAGTTGCTCCTTTCCGAGGAGGAGGCGAACTGCATGTGGGTATTGCGGAAGGCAATGGGGAACATGGGATCTGCGGAGATGACCCAGCTGCTCATCGACAGAATTCAGCACACGAAGACCAACGCCGATCTGATCAGTATCATCCTCAAGTCGGAGTTCGCGGAGAACGTAAGGAATTGGCGGACCTCAAACTAGAGACTGCAGGTTGGAGATGGGCTCCGCGAAGAGCATCGAGTGCGGTTGCTCACCAGGGTGGGCGCGTTTTGCAGATTCTGGCGCAAAGATCCGTGGTCGTATTGGATGATCAGTGGTATAATGTACAATCAATGGACCACAGGCTTCGATCTTGAGCATATGGGGGGAGATTGTTGCGACGAAGAGGATTCGTTTCCGCGGTGTGCGCTGTGGCCGTATCGATTTCATCGGCGATGTGCTCGGGGGCGGCAACTGGCGCCCAGGGCAGGTTGTCCTTTACTGAGGCGCATATCCGGCGCACGCCGGCTTTTGGGATCCTGAAGAGCATTGCCGAGAGGAGCTGGACCATATTCCTTGCCACTTTCGGCGCCAGTGTCGAGACAATATCGGCGTGGGAGGGCGGGATCCTGGAACGTCCCGCACCGGCGGCTCGCCCAAGTGATCCTGTGGTTGCTCTGAGAACGCAGAGCGCGAAAGCGATTCCTACCGCCAAGGCCGCATCAATAGCGAGGGCGAGCAGCCCAAGCAGCGGCAAGGCAGAATCGCCTGCACAAGCAGGCATCAGAATAATCACCCACACTGTCGCGAAGGGCGACACACTTTCGTCGATAGCCGAGAGGCACTCTGTCAGCGTTGACACAATCACCTGGGGAAGTGGGCTTTCCAATCCGAACAAGCTCAAGATCGGCCAGGTGCTCAAGTTCCCCTCAATCACAGGGGTCATTCATAGTGTGGCCAAGGGCGAGACGATATGGTCGATCGCCAAGAAATACGGGGTCAGCCGTGATGAGATCGCCCGGGCCAATGCGCTCTCCAACCCAGACCACCTGCAGCTCAAACAATCTTTGGTAATTCCAGATGGAAAGCCGCAGGCATCATCGAAGCAGCCAGTGATGCTCGCATCGAGAGGATCTTCAGGCTCGCGTTCCATCCCCGCAAGTTCGGGGAGCGGAGTCCTATTATGGCCTGTATCGGGGAGAATATCGTCGCCCTTCGGGTGGCGTTGGGGGCGCCTCCATACCGGCATCGACATTGCGGTTCCGATAGGAACATCTGTGGCAGCTGCGGCTGATGGACGCGTCAGCTTCGTAGGCACATGTGCCGGGTATGGGAAGCTCGTCATATTGGATCACGGCAATGGGATGCAGACTTACTACGCACACAACTCCTCCATGGCGGTGAAGGAGGGGGAGCGCGTAGAGGCAGGCGAGCGAATAGCGAAGTCCGGCAACTCCGGGAACTCCCGTGGACCTCATGTGCACTTCGAAGTGAGAGTCGGCGGAAAGCCAGTGAACCCTTCAAAGCATCTCAGGTAGGAGACGAGACTCTGCATGTTGTCTGTTGCCGCATGCGACCATGCTGGGCGCGTATTTCCACACAACAAACGGCTCGCGGTCGGACGTGCGGGAAACGTGTTCTTCGAGCTTTCCGAGGCTGACATGCTCCCTCTTCCAGAGGGAGCAACTCTAATGCGCCTTCCGGGGCGAACGCCAGTCGGGATCAACAGCTCAACCGGCGCGTTCGTCGAGTCCGGCCCAGGTGAACCGCTAGCAGCCATTCTTCCTCAGGGATATACTCGAACTTACCTGCCAGCCTACACACGGCAAGACGGCGCGCCTATCCTGCCGCTTTTCGGCTACTGCGCAGTGGCTCTATCAGGCGATGAACTGATGGTCGCCGCGATGCGCACCGATGAACGCAGCACATGGGATCCAATCAACTACAACCTTCCGGAACTCCCGGCGATGATCCACGCTGCTCTGGCATCTCTGCCGGAGAACAGAATCCTCCGCCATCTGGCCAGGTGCGCCAGGGAGTACGGGTGCTTTACGGCGCAGAATGTGTTCTATAGGCGTTGGGAGGGGGGAATACCAGTATCTCCGACCTGCAATGCCGACTGCGTTGGCTGCATCTCTAAGCAGTCGTCGGAGTGCTGCCCGTCTCCGCAGGAGAGGATTGACTTCGTCCCCACTGTAGACGAGGTGGTGGAGGTTGCCCTTCCGCACCTTCAGGAGGCGCCAGACGCTATCATCAGTTTTGGGCAGGGTTGTGAGGGAGAGCCAACCTGCCAGTATGGCGTGATCGCCGAATCATGCCGACGAATCAGGCAACACACCGGTGAAGGAACAATCAACGTGAACACCAATGCCGGAAACGTGAGGGCGATAGCAGAGATATGCGATGCTGGAGTGGATTCCCTTCGAGTGAGCATGGCGAGCGCCCGACCTCAGTTCTATGTCAGATACCACAGGCCTACCGGATATGGCCTTTCCGATGTTGAGAGATCGATTGTCCATGCGCGCTCGCGCGGGGTGTTCGTTTCCCTCAACTACCTGGCGTTCCCTGGGTTCTCTGATCTCGAACCTGAGGTCAATGCCCTCTCAGCACTGGTGGAACGGTGCGGGGTCCAGATGATCCAGATCCGAAACCTCAACATCGATCCAGATGTCTTCATGCAGACTATGTCAGGCCAGCTCGGCGAAGCCGGAGGAGGCGGACATGAAGCGAGTTCATGGGGCGAGCCTGCTGGGATGGCTCAGGTGATTTCCTACCTTCACAATTCCTTTCCAGACCTTTTCATAGGCAACTTCAGCATGCCTGTACACGGCTAAGCTCTTCTTGACCTTATCTGATCAATGCTCGTGAAACGCCGTGTGATATTGGGATTAGAGGCGAGAAGCCCCTTGCGTTTTCCCCGCGTCTGTGTATCATAATAGTTGTAAGGTCAGAAATGGTCAGATAGGCTGGAGAGCGCAATGAGCAGTCTTTCGGACTACATCGAGAGCTATCTCAAGCTTCTTTTCGATACTGCGCAGGATGAATGGGTGGAGGTTTGTCGCCGCGAACTCGCCGAGAGGTTCAGGTGTGCTCCATCTCAGATCAACTACGTCCTTTCCACCAGGTTTACTTTGGAGCGAGGATACCTTGTGGAAACCAGGCGTGGTGGTGGCGGATATGTGCGGATCTTTCGGCTCGCGAGGCGCCCCAGGTCTGGGGCTGCGGAAATGGTCAGGGATTCGGTGGGAGAAGCTATTGACCGCGAGGCAGCTGAAGGCCTCATCGCGAAGCTTCTGGAGATGGGCGCCTTGGATGTCCAGGATGCGGCGTGCATTCGTGCTGCAGTGTTCGGCCAGGAGCGGGAAAACGAGCTGGAACTTGAGAGGGTAGTGAGAGCGCGTGTACTCCGTGCTACACTGCTCTTTATGTTGACTCAGCCTCCATCGGCGTAACCGATTCACGTATTAGCGGCTGATGGGCCTTGCTCAGAACAGGGAGGTCTGGAAATGCTCTGTCAGATATGCCATCAACGGCAGGCCAACGTGCATGTAACGAAGGTGACGAACAATGTCCGCACTGAGCTGCACATGTGCCAACAGTGCGCGAGAGAGCGTGGGGAGCTGCAGATCTTCGAGGGGCCGAAATTCGCCCTATCGGATATCCTCGCCGGCCTAGTTCAGACCGAGACGAGCTGTGGGGCGCCCATGGGCATCAACGTGGGAGGCAGGCGGACCTGCAATACCTGCGGGCTGGACTACTCTGAGTTCATGAACACTGGTTTCTTGGGGTGCTCTAACTGCTACTCTCAGTTTCAGCCCATACTAAGCCCGCTCATCGGGAGAATCCACGGTCACACCCGCCACACCGGGAAGGCGCCTCGCAGGGCCGGGAAGGCCGTAAGAGCACGGCAGGAACTGGAAGGGCTTCGCAGTACGCTAAGGCAGCTGATCCAGGCTGAGGAATACGAGAAGGCAGCCCTGGTGCGGGATAGGATCCGCGAAATGGAGCGCGTTGCTCATCAGGATCAATTGCAGGCGGAATCCGCAGGCGGCAGCGGGGCGGAAGTAGCGGGCAGCGACACTACGCTATGTACTGACGACAGTGAGAAGCGGCAGGAACAGCCGGGAACGCAGCCGGGAACGCAGCCGGGCACTGGATCTGACGCTTCGGAGGGGAGGTAGGCGCATGGCCTCCAGAAAGTGCGGCGGACACGATTCCGCCCTTTGGATGAACGCGGACGGCCCGGAGTCAGGGGTTGTCGTGTCAAGTCGTGTGAGGCTCGCCCGGAACCTTCAGGCTGTCCCGTTCCCGCATCGTGCATCGGCGGACCAGCTTGCCTCCGTTCTCGGACGCGTGAAGGGAGCGATTGCGGCCACGCCGTCCATCGGTCCAACTGAGCTGTTCGACCTGCCCGACCTATCCGCCACAGATAGGCAGCTCATGGTTGAGGAGCACCTAACATCACCTCAGCATGTGCAGGAACCTGCGAACAGGGCAGTGGTCCTGAACCGGGACAGATCAGTCAGCATCATGGTGAACGAGGAAGATCACATAAGGATACAGGCGATCCTTCCAGGGTTACAGCTGGATGAGGCGTTGAGGCTTGCTTCCGCCACTGACGATGCGATAGAAGAGACCATCGACTACGCGTTCGACGAGGAACTGGGATACCTGTGCGCATGCCCAACCAACGTAGGGACTGGCCTGCGCGCGTCGACCATGCTCCATCTTCCCGCGCTTGGGATGGTGAACATGCTCGGCCAGGTGCTCGGGGCTGTATCCAAAGTCGGTGTGACAGTGCGTGGAATATACGGCGAAGGCACCGATGCTGTGGGCAACCTATTCCAGGTGAGCAACCAGGTGACCATGGGTCGCGCCGATGAGGAGATCGTTGCACATCTCAAGGCAGTGACCAAGCAGATCACTGACAGTGAGAAGAACGCACGGAGCGCGATCGTGAGTGATGCCAAGGAACAGCTGGAGGATAGAGTGTACCGGTCCTATGGAGTGCTCTCGAATGCCAGGATGACCGCTTCTGATGAGGCCCTTAGGCTGCTTTCCGACGTGAAACTTGGCGCCGACCTCGGCATTATCCCAGGTCTGCTTCCGTCGGCGATCACCAGGCTAACAGTGGAGATGATGCCGGCGCACGTCCAGAGCTACGTTGGAAAGGAACTCACGGCGTGGGAGCGGGATTCCAACCGCGCCGCACTCATTCGGAGCAGGCTTGCCGCAGACAGAGAGGAGTCATAGAGGATGTTCGGGTCTTTCACTGAGAGGGCGCAGCGAGTCCTCTATTTATCGCAGGACGAGGCCAAGAAACTCGGGCACAACTTCGTGGGAACTGAGCACATACTGCTCGGCCTGGCCAGGGAGGGTCAGGGTGTTGCAGCCCGTGCCTTGCAGAATCTGGGGATAGAGCCTGATGCCATCCGCGAGGAGGTGGAGGGCATCATTGGAAAGGGCGATGCAGGGGAAATCGAGATGGTAGGGCTGAGCCCGCGGGCAAAGCGGGTTCTCGAACTCGCCATCGATGAGGCGAGGTCAATGGGGCACGGCTACGTTGGCACTGAGCATCTCCTGCTAGGCCTCATACGCGAGGGCGAGGGAGTAGCGGCGCAGGTGCTGCAGAACCTCGGGGCCGATCTGGAGCATGTGAAGACCGAGGTTCTGAACCTGCTAAGCGGAGGCGCATCAGGCCAGGCTCAGCGGCAGGAGAACTCCAGCCAGCCAGGAGGCAGGACGCCCAAGAGGAAGGGCACTCCCACTCTCGAACAATACGGGCGAAACCTCACGGTCATGGCGCGCGACGGGAAACTCGACCCCGTAATAGGAAGAGAACAGGAGATATCCAGAGTCATCCAGGTGCTTTCCCGCAGGACTAAGAACAACCCCGTGCTCATCGGGGACCCTGGTGTCGGAAAGACGGCTATTGTTGAGGGGCTCGCCCAGAAACTCGTGAACGGTGATGTCCCAGAGCTTCTCAAGGACAAGCGTGTGCTCACTCTGGACATGGGATCTCTCGTTGCGGGCACTAAGTATCGGGGCGAATTCGAGGAGAGGCTCAAGAAGGTGATCGACGAGATCATCAGCTCCGGAGATGTGATTCTGTTCATCGATGAGCTTCACACCGTGGTGGGGGCAGGGGCCGCTGAGGGAGCTATCGACGCGGCGAACATACTAAAACCTGCGCTTGCCCGGGGCGAGCTTCAGTGCGTTGGGGCCACTACCCTTAACGAGTACCGCAAGCACATTGAGAAAGATGCGGCGCTGGAGCGGCGGTTCCAGCCGATACAGGTCGGAGAGCCAACGGTGGAACAGACCATCGCGATTCTGGAAGGCCTCCGTGATCGATATGAGGCACATCATAGGGTGAAGATAACTGATGGCGCGCTCCGCGCGGCGGCACTGCTGTCCGACAGGTACATCAGCGACAGGTTCCTCCCAGACAAAGCCATCGACCTGGTTGACGAGGCAGGCTCCAAAGTGCGCCTGGCCGTCCATGTGGCGCCGTCAGACCTGAAGAAACTGGAGGAGGAGCTTGAGCGGGTCCGTTCAGAGAAGGAAGCCGCCATCCAGAATGAGGAGTTCGAGAAGGCTGCTCAGCTGCGCGATACTGAACAGAAGATGAGGGACCGTATAGACGAGGAGCGCAGGGAATGGCACAATCAGCGGTATCTCGAGGGCGCAGTGGTCACCGATGAGGAGATCGCACAGGTGGTGGCGGACTGGACTGGAGTGCCGGTAACGAAGCTTGCGGAGACCGAGGCAGAGCGCCTGCTCAAGCTGGAGGAGATTCTGCACAGGCGGGTCATCGGCCAGGATGAGGCGGTCGCCGCAGTGTCCAAGGCGGTCCGACGCGCCCACGCAGGGCTCAAGGATCCAAAGCGCCCAGTGGGATCGTTCATATTCCTGGGTCCAACTGGAGTGGGCAAGACCGAGCTGGCCCGGGCCCTGGCGGAGTCGTTGTTCGGCGACGAGGACGCGATGATTCGCATCGACATGTCGGAGTACATGGAGAGGCACACCGTCTCTAGGTTGATCGGAGCGCCTCCTGGATACGTGGGCTACGAGGAAGCCGGGCAACTGACTGAGAAGGTTCGCAGACGGCCTTACTCGGTGGTGCTCTTCGATGAGATCGAGAAGGCTCACCCTGAGGTGTTCAACATCCTACTGCAGGTCCTCGAGGATGGCAGGCTCACTGATGGGCAGGGCAGGACGGTGGATTTCCGGAACACGGTGCTGATTATGACGTCCAATGTAGGAGCCACTGAGATTCGCCGGGATACCGTGCTCGGGTTCACAACGACGCAGGATGAGCGTGGCGCGTATGACCGCATGCGCGATAAGGTCCTCGCTGAGCTGAAGCGCACCTTCAGGCCTGAGTTCCTGAACCGCGTAGATGACGTGATAGTCTTCCACGCCCTTGGGCGAGATGAGATGTCGCTCATTGTCGACATGCTCCTCAATAGGGTTCACCAGCATCTGGCGCCCCGCGGTATATCGCTGGTGTTCACCGAGTCGGCCCGCGCCTTGCTCCTGAGAGAGGGGTATGATCCGGAATACGGCGCCAGGCCCCTCAGGAGAGTGATCCAGCGGATGGTGGACGATAGGCTCTCTGATGAGATCCTGGCAGGCAATGTGAAGGATGGCCAGACCCTAGAGGTCGGCGAGGCGGATGGCAGGCTCACGTTCAAAGCGACTGCGGATCCGGTTTCCGGGGCCGCTTCTACGGAGGGTGACGTGTGAGACCGGAAAAGGCGATATTCATATGCCAGGCGTGTGGCTATGAGTCAGCCAAATGGATGGGAAAGTGCCCTGCCTGCGAGGGTTGGAACAGCTTCGTGGAGGAGATTCGGCGCGAACCCGGACCTTCTGGGGCGGGGCGTTCCTCTGGCCGCGGAGGTGCGCGCGCTGTAGGCGCTTGTGAGGGGGGCGGCGTGGCGCGGGCAGGAAGGCATGCCAGCCCCGGCCCTGTTCCTGTTGGAGGGATCGAGATTACCCCTGAGGACCGGGTTCCTACTGGAATAGCGGAATTCGACCGGGTGCTCGGGGGAGGTGTGGTCGCAGGCTCCGTCGTACTCATAGGCGGGGATCCGGGGATTGGCAAATCCACACTGCTCCTGCAGATCTCGGAGAACGTGGCTCGTAGGCGCGGTCCTGTGCTATATGTTACCGGTGAGGAATCGGTGAGGCAGGTCGGGCTGAGGGCCACGCGGCTAGGGGCAGGAGCTGACTCGCTGATGGTCCTTGCCGAGACCGACGTATGGGCCATTGAGGATCGAATTGCGTCGATGCGCCCATCTCTCGTGGTGATCGACTCCATTCAAACTATGGCTGATCCTGGCCTGGAGTCATCCCCCGGCAGTGTCGGGCAGGTGCGCGAGTGTGCCGGAAGGCTTGCGCGGCAAGCGAAGGACCTAGGAGCGCCGGTATTCCTTGTGGGCCATGTCACCAAGTCGGGCTCGATCGCAGGGCCCAAGGTGCTGGAGCACATGGTGGACACTGTGTTGTACTTCGAGGGGGAGTCTCATCATACCCATCGCCTGATCCGGGCTGTGAAGAACAGGTATGGCTCCACCGACGAGGTCGGGATCTTCACCATGACTGATCGTGGTCTCGAAGAGGTGCAGAATCCATCGGAGATGCTGCTTTCGGAGAGGCCCGGCGGAGCGGCAGGTTCTGTTGTGGCGGCAAGTATCGAGGGCAGTAGGCCGCTCCTTGTAGAAATCCAGGCCCTGGTGGCCAGGTCGGTCACGGGAACTCCGCGGAGGACCACTACTGGGGTCGACTACAACCGCACCGCCATAATCGTTGCGGTGCTCGACCGCCGTGTGGGCCTGGGGATCGGCGCTGAGGACATCTACGTGAACGTTGCTGGAGGTCTCTCCATCGCTGAACCAGCGGCTGACCTTGCCATCGCGGCGGCGATAGCATCGAGTTTCCGGGGCGTGCCCGCTGCGCCGAGCACTGTGGTGTTCGGAGAGGTGGGGCTGGCGGGCGAATTGCGGGCCGTGAACCACGCGGAACTCAGGGTGGCTGAGGCGGAGAGGCTCGGGTTCCATCAGTGCGTGCTTCCCAAGCACAATCTGAAGAGTATGACTAGGCGGGCACGGCCCGGAGTGCGGGCCGATGCCGCGGTTCGAATCATTGGCGCCGCTACAGTGGGCGAAGCTCTTGATGCTGCACTTCTGGGGGTGGATCGGTAATGTCGGAGAGGCTGCGTAGGATATTCCATGTGGTCGCGCCAGGCACTGCTCTCAACGAGGGGCTTGAGAATATCCTTCGGGCTCGTACCGGCGGGCTGATAGTGGTTGGCGACACGCCAGAGATGATGCAGGCGGTGAGGGGAGGCTTTCGCCTCGATGCCGAGTTCACGCCTGCGGCCCTCTATGAGCTAGCGAAGATGGACGGCGCTATCATTCTTTCGCCCAATGCGGACAGGATCATGTACGCAAACGTCACACTGGCTACAGATCCAGACATACCGTCCCGCGAGACTGGGCTCCGACACAGCACCGCTGAGAGAATCGCCAAGATGACAGGGCAGCTCGTGATCGCCATATCCCAGAGGCGTTCTGTCATCACTGTGTACGCCGGTCATACTAGGTATGTGCTTCGAGACATCGGCGTGGTGCTTGCCAAGGCAAACCAGGCTCTGCAGACAATGGCCAATTATCGCGACTCTCTGTCGAAGGCGCTCGCCGGCCTCACCGCTCTCGAGTTCGTCGAGGAAGTGACGATAATCGACGTGGTGAGGGTGCTCCAAAGGTACGAACTGATGAGACGAGTGGCGGACGAAGTGTCGGACTACATAGCTGAGCTGGGGCTAGAGGGTCGTTTGGTCAGGATCCAGGCGGATGAGATAGTTGCGGGAACGCTCGAGGAAGTGCTATTTGTCGCCATGGACTACATCCCCGAAGGGGGGCAGGCGGAGGCGGAGAGACTGCTGCACACAGTCGCCGACTGGAGTTTCGACGAGGTGCTCGATCTATCGCTGCTTTCCCGCGCCTTGACGCGGAACCCGTCGATTTCGCTGGAGTCGGGCGCATCACCAAGGGGATACAGAGCGCTTTCGAAGATAGCCCGTCTTCCGGTGTCAGTAGTGCAAAATGTGGTGCAGGGCTTTGGGTCGCTCAAGGTGATAAGGGCGGCGAGTGTGGAGGAGCTCGACGAGGTCGACGGGATCGGCGAGGTGAGAGCCAGGGCGGTCCGGGAGGGCTTGGCCCGTCTGCGAGACCAGGCAGCGCGCAACCTGGTGGTGTGACGCGGCGAGCGCAGCCCTCCGCGTCTACGTAAGGTTGAAAAGGCCCAGCATTCGCAGACGGTCATATTCCTTGACCATGATCTCGCTCATATCCAGACCCATGACAGCACAGAGAGCGGCAGTGTAGAACATGGTCTGACCGATCTCTGCTTCCAGCGCCTCTGCGCAGTCAGGGCAGAGTTCGCCGTACACATGGGAGTCCACCAGCCGGCGCAGGTCAGCCAGGTCCGCATCCTCAGGGAACTTCTGGCGTTTTGCACTGACCTCAAGGCATCCGCATGTTGTGACGGACTTGGCTACTGCCCGGTTCACTCTGGCGCCGGCCTCCTGGAATTTCGACATGACATCGAGGATGCTTCGGTGGCGCACTAGGTACTCCGATACAGCCCCTTGGAACTCGGTGCAGGACAAATCGGCCAACTGGCCTCACCTCCAAATGCCGAATACGCAGGTGATATGGCCGAGCTGAAGTTCACCTTGATTATACGTTTGGGCAGTTGCGTTGTCAATGAGCGCAGGCTGAAGCATTTGACTGCATCCCGGACCGATGGTACAATTTAGGCAAGTGCTCCGAGGAGAGTGATGAAAGACCGTGTTTGCTATCGGCGACCGAGTCGTGTACCCGATGCACGGCGCTGGTATGATCGAGGCGATCGAAGAACGCGAGATCCTCGGGCAGCGGGACCATTACTACATCATGCGTCTACAGGTGGGGGATATGAAGGTCATGATTCCTCGCGGAAGCGCCGCTGATGTAGGTTTGAGGCCAATCATCGGCGCTGCCGAGGTTCCCAAGGTGTACGAGATTCTCAGAGGCGAGAGAACCGCCATGAGTCAGAACTGGAATCGCAGATACCGGGCGAATATGGAGCAGATGAAAACTGGCGACATTTACTCTGTGGCTGAGGTCGTTAGGAACCTAGGCCTGAGGGAGTACGAAAAGGGGCTCTCCACAGGCGAACGCCGCATGCTGGAGAACGCGATACAGATACTCATCAGCGAGCTTGCCATGGTGGAGATGCGCCCCTCCGAGGAGATCATATCCGAGATTAACTCCATTCTCCGGGCCTGAGCCGGGTTGGCGTTCTGCCTGAGAGTGTGGAGTTGCGCCGACATATACCAGCGCCCGTTGGAGACAATATGCTGGAAGGCATGGCGGCCTAGTCGGCCTTCAGCTCGATGGAGGTGAACGCCATAGTGCGTAGTAGAGTGGCGAGAATCCTGATGCTGGGAGCCGGCATGGCGGTTGGATACTTCGTGTATGTCGCGCTTCCAGCTCCAGCGATCGCTACAGGAGCGCCCAAGGCTGGCGTCGGTGTATTGCTAGGCGCCATGACAGGCGGCGGCCTGGCTGGACTTGCAGCGACTCCGCTGCTTTTGCGCCTGTCGGACAGAATCAGGAGCAGCATGGAATCGGGGGTTCGCGGCGCCTCCGGGCACGGCATAGTGGCCGGTGCAATCGGAATTATAGTTGGCTTGATCATCGCCAACCTCTTTGCGGTCCCCGTCGCGTTCATCCCTGGGTATGGAACGTACATCGCGATAGCCCTAAACGCTGCCTTTGGGCTCGCCGGCCTGTTCTTTGGCATTCATAAGCGGGAGGAGATCGTATCGATACTCGCTCCTGCCCAGCGAAGGGGCAGGGAGTTCCGGGGATCCGGGGCGAGAGGGCGCGGGAAGCCCGCCAATGACAAGGCCTTGCCCAAGATACTCGACACCAGCGTGATCATTGATGGGCGAATCGCCGACATCGCCAGGAGCGGCTTCATAGAGGGCACGCTGGTGGTTCCGGGGTTCGTCCTCGAAGAGCTGCAGCACATCGCGGATTCATCTGATGTGCTGAAACGGAACAGGGGGCGCAGGGGCCTCGATATCCTGAACCGCATCCAGAAAGACCGAGACGTAGCCGTACAGGTAGTGAACAAAACCTTCGACGATCAGGAGGTAGATGCCAAACTCATCAAGCTCGCCCGGGTCATGAGCGGTACGATACTCACTAATGACTTCAACCTGAACAAGGTGGCGGAGCTTCAGGGTGTGGCTGTCCTGAACATCAACGAACTGGCCAATGCACTCAAACCCGTGGTCCTCCCTGGCGAGGAGATGACCGTCCATGTCATCAAGGACGGCAAGGAATCGGGGCAGGGTGTAGCATACCTGGACGATGGGACCATGGTCGTCGTGGATGGAGGCAGGCGGCATATCGGCGATTCCGTGGGCGTGTTGGTCACGAGCGTGCTCCAAACCTCAGCGGGGAGAATGATATTCGCGAAGCCCAAGGGGGCGTCTGAGCGCGCCGTGTGAAGGCCGGAGGTGTAGCCTATGGCCGGAAGGCTGGCCACTGCGATCGTAGCAGCGGCGGGATCCGGATCGCGGATGGGAACGGCGCTGCCGAAGCAGTACATATTGGTCAATGGAATTCCCGTAGTGGCCAGGACCATACAGGCCCTGGCCACATCTGCTCTCATCGACGAGGTCGTGGTCGCAGTTCCGCCCGGGCATGAAGAGACGTTCCAGAGGGGCATCATCGAGCGATACGCGCTCTCTTCGCTCTTTCGATCTATCACCGTGGTTCAGGGAGGGCTGAACAGGCAGGCCTCAGTAGGCCTGGCGCTCGATCGAGTGTCCGGTCGGAATGAGATCGTGCTGGTCCATGATGCGGCCCGCCCAATGGTCGAGGCGAGCCAGATAGAGGCGGTTATTGCAGCTGCGAGTGAGTATGGGGCTGCTGCATGCGGGGTCCCGCCGGTGGACACGGTGAAATCCGTGGCGTGCGATGGATTCGTAGAGAACACCCTAGACAGGGATCATCTCGTGATGATACAGACCCCTCAGGCGTTCAAGTTGCCAATATTGCGACAGGCGTACGAAAGTGCGAGGCGGGATGGATTCACGGGCACGGACGATTGCTCGCTAGTTGAGCGCCTTGGCTTGCGTGTGGCGGTCACGCCGGGTTCACGCGGGAATATCAAGATCACGGAAAGGGCTGACCTGCGGATAGCGGAGGCGCTTACCCCAGAGGGCAAGGGAGCGGCATGTACGATGGAGATGATAGAGATGAGGATCGGACAGGGATATGACGTACACAGGCTGGCCGCAGGGAGAGACCTTGTGCTAGGAGGGGTTAGGGTCCCATTCGAAGCGGGGCTGCTCGGCCACTCAGACGGAGACGTGCTTGTCCACGCTGTGTGCGACGCGATACTCGGAGCTATGGCCTTAGGCGACATCGGAACCCACTTCCCGGATACCGATCCTGAGTACCTGGGGTGTTACAGCATTGCTCTTCTTGAGAAGGTTTCGTCGATGGCTGCTGAACGCGGCCTTCGGATCGTCAACGTGGACTCCACAGTGGTAGCTGAACGTCCTAGGATCGCGCCCTACGTTCGGACGATGTGCGAAACCATGGCGAAGGCCATGAACATGCCTGAGTCGTGTGTTAATATAAAGGGAAAGACGACTGAGGGTCTGGGATTCGAGGGAACTGGAGAGGGAATGGCGGCCATGGCCGTTGCACTCCTCAGCGCGATTGGCTAGTGCGCGAGGCCGGAGCATGAGGCTAGGAAACGCGACTGCCAGTGCGCGACTGCCAGTGCGCGACCGCCAGTGCGCGACCGCCAGTGCGCGACTGCATGTGCGTTCTCAAAGGGGGTTCGTTCTTTGGGGATCAGGATATACAACACGCTTTCCAGGCGAAAAGAGGAGTTCATCACCGAGAAGCCCGGCGTTGTCGGGATGTACAGCTGCGGCCCGACTGTGTACGACTACTTTCACATCGGGAACGCCCGCGCATTCGTCGTTCCGGATGTGATTCGAAGGTACCTCGCCTACAGGGGATACAAGGTCACTCTGGTGCAGAATATCACCGACATAGATGACAAGATCATCAAGCGTGCGGCGGAACGCGGGGTCGCGACCCACGATATCGTCGAGGAGTTCACCGAGGCGTACTTCCATGACAGGGAGGCCCTGGGGGTGGGCGCGCCAGATGTTCAGCCCCGAGCCACAGAGCACGTGCCCGACATCATCAGCATGATAGGCCGCCTAATCGAACGGGGATTCGCCTATGAACGCGATGGAGATGTGTACTTCGACGTATCTGCGTTCCCCGGGTATGGCTCTCTCTCAGGGCAGAGTGTGGACGGCCTTAAGGCGGGGGCAAGGGTTGAGGTGGGCGGCGCTAAAGATGACCCCCTGGATTTCACTCTTTGGAAGGCCGCGAAGCCGGGGGAGCCTTTCTGGGAAAGCCCCTGGGGGCCTGGCAGGCCAGGCTGGCACATCGAGTGCAGCGTGATGTCGAGCAAGTATCTTGGAACCACGTTCGACATCCACACAGGCGGCGTGGATCTGGTTTTCCCTCACCATGAGAACGAGGTGGCGCAGAGCACGGGCGCGAATGGAGTAAAGCCCGTGAGATACTGGGTTCACAACGGATACGTGAACATCGATGGGCAGCGGATGGGGAAGTCGCTCGGCAACTTCAAGACCGTCCGGGACATCCTGAAGCTGTATCCCGGCAAGGTAGTACGCTACTTCCTGATCTCCAATCACTACCGGAAGCCCATCAATTTCAGCGACGAGGAGCTTCGCATGTGCGCGAAGGCACTGGGAAGGCTTGAGGGCGCCATCGCGAACTCGCTGGCCTGGGCGGGGCTGCGCCCCGATGATCTCGACTCTATCAGGCCTTGGGGCAAGGCGCCCATGGCCGAGGCGGGTTCGCCTGAGGCTGCGCTGGATAATGCCTGCACCGATGCGCGGGCGAAGTTCGAGGAATCGATGGACGACGACTTCAACTCCGCAGGGGCCATCGGAAGCCTGCACGACCTGGCCACGGCGATCAACAGCTACGCCAATGCGGGAACGGCGTGCAGGGCTGATGACGATGTGACCCGGGGCACTGTGGCGCGCGCGGCGCTCACAATGATCGAGCTTGGGCAGGTGCTCGGCATCGTGGAGCCGGGGGAGATCGGACCTTCCGGGATGGGCTGGGATGCTTCAGGGCAGGATGGGCAGGCGACTGGCGCGACTGGCGCGACTGGCGCGACGAGCGGCTCAGCCTCGGAGCGGGGTGCATCAGTTGACCAGCTCATGGAGCTCATCATGCAGGTGCGCGCCAAGGCGAGGGCTGCGAAGCAGTATGAGCTGTCCGACATGATCAGGGATGGGCTCGGGGATCTGGGAATAGTCATCGAGGACACGCGCGACGGGGCGAGGTGGAAGCTTGGAGCTAAGTGAGAGCGAAGCCAGTGAGATGTCGCCATTGGTCCTTGCCTATGTGGGCGATGCAGTGTGGGAATTGCACATCCGTGCAGGGCTGGTGTCGAGCGGGGGCGTGGCTTCGAGGGTTAGTGATCTCCACCGACGCGCGTCGATGGTAGTGAACGCGGATGCCCAGTCGAGAATGGTGCATGCTCTTTTCGAGAAGCTGTCGCCAGAGGAGCAGGATCTCATAAGACGTGGGAGAAACACCAGGCCAGGCCATGTTCCGAAGGGCGCTGGTCCGTGCGAGTACCGATACGCCACCGGCTTTGAGGCCTTGATTGGGTTCATGTACCTCACCGGTCGCACATCTAGGTTGCAGGAGCTTCTGAGCCTCGCAACCTCAATCGGAGGGGCCTCGAATGGCTGATGAATACGTAATCTGGGGACGCCGGCCTGTGCTCGAGGCGCTCGAGGCTGGAAGCGAGTTCAACAAAATAGTGGTGGCGCGCGGATCGGCGGATCCGCGGATCATCGCTGCCGCCAGGGAACGGCGCATTCCCGTTATCGAAGCCGACAGGGAAGCGCTTGATAGAATCGTGGGGCAGGTGGGTGGGGGTGCGCACCAGGGAGTGGCGGCGTACGTTTCCCCAATCCTATACGTGGAGCTCGACGCAGTTGTGGCGAAGGCTGCGGATCGCGGAGAGAGCCTTTTCGTGGTTCTTCTTGATGGCATTGAGGACCCTCAGAACCTTGGATCTATCATCCGCACTGCTGATGCGGCCGGCGCTCACGGCGTAGTCATCCCTGCCCGGAGGAGCGCGCTGGTCAGCCCTGCCGTGGTGAGAGCGTCTTCAGGCGCTGCGGAGCATACCCTCGTCGCGCGCGTGGCCAACCTATCGCGCGCCATCGATGATCTCAAGAAAGCGGGGGCGTGGGTGGTTGGGACTTCGCCCGACGCTAAGAAGAAGTATTTCGAGGCGGACCTCTCCGGACCCATCGCAGTGGTTGTGGGCAATGAGGGCAGGGGAATGTCTCACCTAGTCAGCACGAGGTGCGATTTCACGGTGTCGATGCCGATGGCCGGGCCAATTGCGTCGTTGAATGCGGGCGCTGCCTGGGCAGTGATCGCGTATGAGGTGGTACGACAGCGGACCGCTGGCTCCGCGAACGCTGACTGATTGCTCCTTCCCGGTCGCCTGAGGCATATCTGGAAGGCGATGACCAGATATAGCTAATATCGATGGCGCCGGGCGCCAGGCGCCGTGCTTGACTGCCTTCTGATGACTGGTGTATAATGGCGTTGTTCTTCGGAACAACCACAACACGTTAGCCTGCCTACACTGGTCTTCCTTCCTTTCTTGAGAAGCGCTCCTGCTTCAGTGTCATACCGGAGGTGATTCTTCAAAGCCAGTCTCGCCGGGAGGCTGATGTCTCTTCAAGCTTGTGGTGTTGGGAGGAGACGCATTTGACCGTAAACCTGCAACGGGAAGCCTATCAGAATTTCGAGGAGCTGGCTGATGAACAGATAGTCGACTTCGCGCGCCACGGCGACCGAGTAGCAGAAGAATACTTGATAAACAAGTACAAGAATTTCGTGCGGGCCAAGGCTCGTTCCTATTTCCTGATCGGTGCTGACCGGGAAGACATCATCCAGGAGGGCATGATCGGGCTCTATAAGGCCATCAGAGATTTCCGCCCCGACAAGCTGGCCTCATTCCGCGCGTTTGCAGAGCTCTGCATAACGCGCCAAATCATAACTGCGATCAAGACTGCAACACGACAGAAACACATTCCACTCAATTCCTACGTGTCACTCAACAAACCAATCTACGACGAGGAATCGGATCGCACTCTTTTGGATGTGCTCTCTGGAAACAAGGTCACCGACCCTGAAGAACTGGTGATCAGCAGTGAGGAGCTCGGCGATATCGAGAGCAAGATGGGTGAGTTTCTCTCAGATCTAGAACGGCAGGTTCTCAATTCATATCTCGACGGGAAGTCGTACCAGGAGATTGCAGTTGAGCTCAAGAGGCACGTGAAATCAATCGACAATGCACTTCAGAGGGTGAAGAGGAAGCTGGAACGCTACATAGAGAAGCGCAACGAATAGCAGTATTGCTTCACTTCTCTGTGAACCGCGAATAGTGTGTGATGTGTTGTTCAACGCCGCGGAACCTGTAGGCATGGCCTGGGTTTCGCGGCGTTTCCGTCTGGTCACGTCTTCAGCGGTGGCAGCATTCCGAATCAGCTGCCTTTGCTGGCAATTGGAAGTCCATTGAAGGAATTTTCGCGGACTTTGGTGAATCATACCCTAATTGCGGATCATCTCATGTCTCAATCGACGATGAGCGAGTGCGCTGAGAGGGGAGCATCGAGCATGCCCGGCCTGTTTCAGTCTACTGTGACCGCACGAGGGCAGGTAACGATTCCGGTTGAGGTTCGTCGGCGCCTGGGGTTGAAGGCTGGCGACACTGTAGTCATTCAGGAGTCAGACACTGGTTACGTCATCAGCTGGAGCCCGAGGGCAACGGGCCAGGCCGGCGCTGGGGCAGTGAGTTCCGCAAGCGGAGGCCTTAGGGGATCAGTTGGAGTACGATTTGACGGAGAACGATCACTCGGCGAGTAGCCAGCGGAATAGGTGGAATGTGAACGACCGTGGGCGCTCAATGTCGATTCCATCGACATTAAGCTCGTCTCACTGCTGGATTCGTCGACATTATCGCCTCAGGGCTCATTCGCGCCTCGGCTGGCGTAGTCCGCACGAAACCCGACTCATTCGGGGCCCTACCCTGGATGGTCTCAATCCCAGTGCGATGAAATTGATGCTTGGCAAACAGGGTTGACTCTGATATGATACCAACCAAAGTCCATATGGCATAAAGGCGATGACTGAAAAGAAGTACGAAATGACGTATCCCAACAGAGAGTTCCCGGTCGGTGCGAGGGGCAGGGATGTCATTTCCGAATACATTTCGGTAGCTGCTCACCGAAAGGCGCGTTAGCGCCCGGTAGATTGAGACGGGTTCACCCGTTACAGCGATAGAGTATAAGCGCAGCGCTGCATTGCAGGCTTTTCGCTGTAAGTGTTGCACCGTACTTGAAAAGGCTGGCATCGTGAGTTGCCGGTGAATTGAGGTGGTACCACGAGATTTGGCGCTCGTCCTCTTGCAGGGGCAGGGGATGAGCGCTTTTTGCTTTCCCAGCGATATGGGCGTACCGGCGCCAAACGGCACGCACCGATGTAAGGAGCGTGTTTTGCATGGCAAACGTACGGTTCTTCACAGGCGAGCATGTACCCCTTGAGATGCACAAGGTGCGCATCGTGCAAAAACTCAGCCTTCCCTGCATCGAGCGCAGGCTCGAAGCGATTACCGAGGCGGGCAACAACACATTTCTGCTTCAGAACTGCGATATCTTCCTGGACATGCTGACCGACAGCGGCGTCAATGCAATGAGCGATCAGCAGATGGCGGCGATGATGGTGGCCGACGACAGTTATGCAGGCTCGGCGACTTTCACAAGACTCGAGAACAAGCTGATTGAGCTGTTTGGTATGCCGCACTTTCTGCCCGCCCATCAAGGGCGCGCCTGTGAGCATATTCTTGCGTCAGCGCTAGTCAAGCCGGGAAATGTCGTGCCGATGAACATCCATTTCACCACGACCAAGGCGCACATCACCAGAAAGGGCGGCAGCGTTGTCGAGCTGGTTATCGACGAGGGCTTGAAGACGACCAGCGAATTCCCGTTCAAGGGCAACTTTGACCTCAATAAGTTGGGGCAGGTCATCGACGCGCAGGGAGCAGACAACGTCCCATTCGTGCGGCTGGAGGCGGGCGCCAATCTGATTGGCGGGCAGCCTTTCTCGCTGCAGAATGCGTGCGAGGTTGCGGCGCTGTGTCGCGCCCATGGTGTCCTGACCGTGCTGGACGCCAGTCTTCTGCAGGATAACCTGTATTTCATCAAGCAACGCGAGGCGGCGTGCAAAGGCATGAGCATCCGAGAGATCACCCGCGCACTGGCCGACGAGATGGATATCATCTACTTCTCCGCCCGCAAGCTGGGCTTTGCCAAGGGCGGCGGAATCTGTGTGCGCGATGATGCCTTGTTCGCAAAGATGCGCGAGCTGGTGCCCCTTTTCGAGGGCTTCTTGACATACGGCGGTATGTCGGTGCGCGAGATGGAGGCGATCGTTGTTGGACTGGACGAGACGATGGACGAGGACGTCATCTCCCAGGGGCCGCAGTTCATCCAGTTCATGACGGACGAGCTTGTCAAGGCGGGCGTGCCGGTTGTCACCCCTGCGGGTGGGCTGGGCTGCCACTTGAACGCAATGGAATTCTTGCCTCACGTGCCGCAGCATCAATACCCCGCCGGCGCGCTGGCGGCGGCTCTTTACATCGCAAGCGGGGTGCGCGGCATGGAGCGCGGCACAATGAGCGAAGCACGTGAGCCCGATGGCAGCGAGGTGTTCTCAAAGATGGAACTGCTGCGCCTGGCTTTGCCCCGACGGGTGTTCACCCTCTCGCAGGTCAAGTACGCCATCGACCGCATCGTCTGGCTATATGGTCGCCGCGACCTTGTCGGCGGGCTGACATTCACCGAAGAACCCGCAGTCCTGCGCTTCTTCTTCGGGAAGCTGAAGCCCACATCAGGCTGGCAGGCTGAGCTGGCGAGGGCCTTTCGCGCGGACTTCGGGGACAGTCTGTAATGCGTGATATCCACACGGCATTCGAGTCGTGTGCAGCATGTGAAGCAGCGGGACGCCCCGCTTGGCTCGCAGGGTGGAGGACATTGGATCAGGCACGTGGAATGGATGTGTCCGGAAGCCATGAGTGTGCGCAACTATCTCTTCTACTGCAAGGTGAAGGCTGTAGCCATTGGAAGCATTGCAGGCAGTATCGGATATCTGTTCTATGCTGTTGCGCCCTCGTGGGGTTGGCTGCTCGTGGGCCATACTGTAGCATCACCGGCTAGGTGCTTTGTGGCCCCTAGTTTCCAGGCGTTCATCGCGGAGCAGTCCGCAGAGGAAACACGGGCCCGCGTGTTCGCGATCAGTGAGTCGGCATTCGCTGTGGTTGGCATTGTGGGTCCGCCCATAGGCGGATTCCTGTCGCAGCGGTACGGGTTCCGCTGGATGTTTGTCGCGGCGTTGCTGTCGCCCGACTACAACTCACTAGTATCAAAGGAGGTTCCCATAAGCATTAGGGGGACTGCCTTCGGATTAGTGTCGACCACCATGGGCATAAGCATCGCTTCCGGCGCCGTATATCGGCGGGTTGATGTGGGCCAGGTTCGGGCCCAAGGCTCCGTTCGCGTTGCCGCTATTGGCCAGCCTGGGCATGGCTGTAATGTTCTGGTTTAAGCTGCCGGGCAAAACGGACAAGGAGGAACAGACCGCAGAGGCGCAGGCATCACCGTCGCGAGCATAGCGACACGGCTGTACCGGTTCGCCGTTGGCGGACGGACCTGGGCAATTGGGCCCCCGGTCCGTCCGCGTTGCTGTTAATGACCGTTCAATGGTGAGGAACAGGAGCGGTATTGGGGGCGTAGGACGCAAACGCTGGATGGCGCGTATCCTGTGTCTTTCCGCCCAGTACATCCCATATTCAGCACCCTTGGGCGTTCAATATCTTGTCCGATTCATTGCCGTCCATAGCCTCGCCGACGAGGGGTATGCCTTCTGCGTTCACCACATCGAACTCAACGTCTTTGTGAAGGGAAACATCCCGCCCGCCGCCCACAGCCGCGGAAACGAATCTACGGTTCCTGAGATTCCGGTCTCGCAGGCGGTCAATGCCGACCAAACCGGCATTGTCGCGAGCTGAATGCCACTCAATTCGACATTGACAATGGGGTCAGTGTCCATTTCGTGGACATTGACGGTCCGGCTCCCGCCATCGAGGTGCACGTGAACTGCATCGCGCGACCGACACATCACTGAAAACGCATCTACCTGCGAGTCAGCCGCGCCACATTATGCCATGCAGTTCGCCGCGAAAGCTCCCCGTCGCGGATTCTGCCGGAGCTGACGTTTGGAGTGCCTCAATGCTGGATTCATCGACATTGCGGGCGTTTCAATGTCGATTCCATCGACGCTGAACCCATTTCACTGCTGGATTCGTCGACATTATCGCCCCGGGCTCGGTCGCGCCTGTCGCCCCGGGCTCGGTCGCGCCTGTCGCGCCGGTCGCGCAGTCGCGCCTCGTCAGGCAGGGCGTGCGTGCAGCCCGCGCGAAACACTGCACACTCCTCTGGCCTGGCAGTCTGGCAACCTGGAGCAACGCCCGCGGCTATCAGGACGAAGCGAGCCACACGAGGGCCGCAAACCTGGGCGCTCCCCGGAGGCCCGAAAGCGCGAAAGCGCGAGGCGGCCTGAGCGCGTTTCCTTGAGGTCTCCCGCGAAGGTGTGCGGATCTGACCCAGGCTATTCCGCAAGGTGGTCGAAATCGGATCGGCTCCGCGTCCAGCTTGCACCTGGATACCGTGTTGGGTATGCGGCGTACGCGAATCCGGGAGGAAACTGGGACTCTGTGTTCGAGTGGAAGAACTTCCGTCCCGATTCCGTCAAGGGCGCCGAAGATGGGCAGGGTGAGTAAGAACCCTGGGTAGAAAGGCCCAACTCCGCAACAGCCATCGGCGGCCGCGGTGCAGAGCAGAACACCCGCCTACGATAACCCCTGGAAGGCGTGGGCCGCGGCGCTCATCATTGCGCGCGCGTCTGCCATTATTTATGATCTCTGCAGGAGTCATGACCCACAGAAGCCAATACTACGCGGCAACAGGATATGCAGGTACATGGGGAGTGTGATCCGCATGAAACGACGTCTGATGCTACTCCGTATGGTTGCTGTAATGCTCCTTGCCGTGATGGCAGGCCTGGGCCCTGCACCGGCGGTTCGGGCTGCAATTCCGCGGGCTGACCTTCCAGCTGACGTCGCTGCGTGGCTGGCGCTCATGCCAGAACTGGCCGCGGCGCCTGCTCCTCCCTGGCTGAAGGCAGGCGCACGGCTCACGTACCACATTATGTCGGCTGCAAGAGAGGGCGATACGACGCCCGCAGGCGAGAGCCTGGTGCAGTATGACGTGGTTTCGTCAGACGGAACGAGCGTGCTCGCCGTAGCCGGAATTCACGTCATCTCCGACGGCATGCTGGCGCCTGTGCGTGACACGGGGTTCATCGTAGGCGCCCCAGGCGTGGGCGAAGTGTGGATGAACCCGGCGGCGTTGTCTGCTGCGGAAAGGCACGCCAATCAGCATATCTCCATCGCACACGTGCCCATGAACGTGGGCGGGGCCACAATAAAGGCAGTGAGGTTCGAATCCGCCGAAGGTGTTTCACGGAACGTGAGCGTGTTCGAAGAGGCAACGGGTGTATTGCTGTACCGAATCCAGGCCCTGGGCAACCTTGACACAGCCAAACAGAACACCGTGATATCGGAGTTCGTGTCGATGAGGCAGATTAACCCGGCATGGGCCGGCGGCTCAACGCCTGCATGGGCGGCAGTAGACGCCATGTTCAAGTATGAAGGCACAACTGCGGTCAACGTGGGCCAAGGGTCGCCCGCCATCCCACTTCCCTTGGCAATGCTGGGGCAAATAGTGTATGCTGCACCGACGTATGCATGTGTAAGGTGGGAAACCTACATGAGCGGCCGCAAGACCGAAGAACGCTACTCTCTGTCGCCGGCGGCTATCCCGTCAGGAGGCATATTCCTGCCGCCGCAGGCCTTGGCGGTGTTGAGGGCAGGACAGGCGCTTGATGCTGATCCCACAACAGGCGTGACCATATCCGTAGCGCAAAGCCCCC
Source organism: Clostridia bacterium (assembly GCA_034926675.1). Lineage (NCBI taxonomy): Bacteria > Bacillati > Bacillota > Clostridia > Clostridia bacterium. The sequence continues at coordinate 46,313 of JAYFQW010000026.1, forward strand.
TGGTCATGGACGGTAAGCAACTGCTTACACTGGTGCATCAGGGCCGATCATTTCAGCGGTTGTACGGCTACGATTGTCAGTCGGGCATGCTGATCTACTTCGGCGAGTCGGCACAGCAAGGACTTGCCATGGTCCAAACAGAACTGAAGTTGACCGGCGTGTACGGTAGATGATAATGGGAGGAAGGCATGATGAAAAGCCGTCTTGGTCTATTTCGTCCCAACCTATTCTGTGTGACCCTCGCGCTATGTGTAGGGGCTGCGGGATTGGGGTTGCTGGGCCCGGGGGCGGCGGCACGGGGGGCAGTTCAGCCCGCAGATATCCCAAGCGATGTTCCAGCTTGGCTGACGCGCATTCCCGAACTGGCCTCAGCGCCCGCGCCTGCCTGGTTGCGAACGGGCGCGCGGCTCACGTACCACGTCATGTCGACTGCCAAGAAAGAGGATAAGACATCAGGAGGCGAAGCACTGGTTCAGTATGACGTGGCATCATCTGACGGGAAAACCGTTCTCGTCATTCTGGGTATTCACAGCATATCTGGAGGTCCTCTCATGCCGCTGCGCGACGGCGGCTTTATCGTGGGCATTCCGGGTGTAGGCGAGGTGTGGATGAACCCGGCGGTGCTGCCCACTGCAGAAAAACACGGCAATCGAGATTTGGCCATAGGGCACACGTCCATGAACGTGGGCGGTGCTGCGAGGCAGGCAGTGAGGTTTGAGGCCGACGAGGGCATCGGGCGGAATGTGAGCGTATTCGACGAGCAATCCGGAGTGCTGCTCTACCGAATCAACACCCTCGACAAGGCCACGCAAAACACGGTGACATCCCAGTTCATGTCGATGAGGCAGATGAACCTGGCGTGGGTTGGCGGCTCGACGCCTGCATGGGCAGGAGCAGGCACTCAACTAAGGTATGAAGGCACAAGTGAGGTCGGTTTCGGGTATGGGCCGCCTGTAGCGACGCCCACCGTGATGCTGGCGCACATAACGCAAGCAGGCCCAACGTGGGCTATGGTAAAGTGGCAAAGCTACCTGAACGGACAGCTCAACGGAGAACGGTATTCCCTGGCGTCGGCGACTATCGCCTCAGGCGGCGTATTCCTGCCTCAGGCGGCATTGGCGACGCTGAAGGCAGGCCAGGTGCTTGATGCGGATCCCACGACGGGCGTGACAGTGTCGGTTGCGCAGACCCCCTTGAGCATGGACGGCAGGCAACTGCTCACACTGATGTATCAGGGCCAGTCGTTTCAGCGGCTGTGCGGTTACGATTGTCAGTCGGGAATGCTAGTCTACTACTCGTCTTTCTCACAGGAGGGAGTGAGCCAATTCCATACGGAACTCAGGTTGACTGGGGTTTCCGGCAAGTGAGCCGTAGTCGAAGACGTGTGAGGATCTAGCATGTATCGTCTTAAGGGACGGCCGCCGACCTGAGCGCCTCCCGGACGTCTTCAGCGAGGGCGTCGAGCAATCTCTCCTGATAGCCCGCCTTCCGCTCTGCTGCCATCGCGTCTTTGGCGGGGACGAGTTCAGGCGCGGTGACCCCCTGAAGCTTCGCGAGGCGGTTTTCGGGAAGAGGCGTCTCTGACACACAGCCTAGGTAGTCTTGGAGTCCGTAGCGCCACGGCCGGACTGATCCAGGGAACCGGTTCATCAGCCTCTGGGCCATCTGGAGCCCTTCGGGGTCAAAGTCTCCTGAGTAGAAGATGGCAGCTCCGCCGGCCGCAAGCTTGTCCATGAGCATCAAGGCAGCCAGCCTGAATTGCCCATGGGTGCACACCATAGGCGGTCGGCGGGCGTCTCGCGAAGGATCGTCCGATAATCGATCCAGGATAGCTGAGAAGACCCCTGAGTTCTCAACCACAAACACCGCCGGGCCGGCGCCGTGGCCCGCCCCAGGCCCTGCGCAAGCCTCAAGCGGCATGCACGACCGCGCCTTGACAAGCTCCCGGAGGGGGATGTTGAGCACAGCGCCTTCCCGGCAGGCAGCGGCCCACGTTGCCAGAGGCTGGGGAACGCCGGGGCCGTCCGATCCGCCTGATCCGCTGCTTGGTAGGGCAATGGGGATCTCGTCGAACGCCAGGATCCCGATGCAGGTCACGAAGTTTAGGAGATCGTCCCGTATTATCCCGAAGTGCGCCAGGAGTTCAGCGACGTCCTCGGCCCCATGAGGCGGCGCCGTTGCGCCATCTGCCGGGCCATCCACCGGGTTGTTCCTAAGGTTGTCCGCCTGGCCGCCAGCACAGTCGCGGCCTGCCACGGCCGCGCGCACCCAACTGAGCGCGGCGATGAGGTGCTTGCCTTGTTCAGTGTCTATGTCGAAACCATGTGGGTCTCCGGCGAGGCGGCTCGCGAACACTGGGAGCCGTTCATATTGCCCAGTGTCCCGGCGAGCGGGGTCGGTCGGCAGATTCGCGAGGGCCCGGAGGACCTTCTCGAGCTGTGTGCGCAATGTCGCGGGATCGCGGTCGTAGGAGCGATGGATGCCCCGGCTTCCTGGGCCTTTCGCCGCGACATTCTCAATCCATGCCCTGCTGTAGCGCGCCCCGCACACCTCATGTAGGCTCTGGAAGAACGCGCTTTTCGCCGCCTGATACTCCTGCCGCTCTTCCGAGCGGGTAGCGATAGGGTTCCCCTGGTATCCTTCGAGGATCTTGACCAGCTCAACTCCTGCAAACCTGGTGCGCTCAAGCGCCTTCGCTAAGTGAGCGATGGAGACAACTGCCGATTCGCGCGAGGTGTAGTCTTTGCGGAAGAGCTCGGATAGGGCCTTCCTCTCTGCCGCGTCGAGCCCGACGAGCCTTACCGTGCCGCGGATGTCGCCGAGGCGCCTGTACTTCTGGATCACCTGGCCGATTAGGCGATGCAGCCCCTTTTCCTTTTTGAAAAACTCTACCGCCTCCGCTAGCCTCTTGTCCATCCTGCTCCCTCCGAACACCAATTCACTTTCCCGCCGCGGTCACAGCCACCATGTCTCTTGCTGCCCTGGCGTCCCGAAGCGCATCCTCGGCCGCCTCCTCAAGCACTTCTGATTCCCGGACCGATCCGAGCAACTGGCGCGCGTGACCATCCCAGCGGTAGTGCACGCAAGTCACGAAGGATGCATTTCTTGGGCGGACAAGCTCGCAAATGGAGAGAGACGAGACGGTATCGTAGTCTCCCCACAGGCTCGCTGAGTTCATGATGTAATCGAAGCCCAGCTTCTCCAGGAGATCAAACATGTCGCGGATGTTGTTCTCGTCCACTCCGGCAAACGCCTCATCCAGGGAGATGATGTAGGGCGCATCTTCGCGAGCCTCGGAGTACCTGGAGAACGCGGCAGATAGAAGCGGGATGTACATGGCCATGGCTTTCTCGCCCCCGCTGAACTTGTAGAACGCGTTATTGGTAAGCTCCCGCTCCCGCTCGCCCTGGCGGGTGTAGTACAGAGTGAAAGAGAACCACTGCCGGTAATCGAGGACTTCCTTGATGACTCCGTGCAGAGTCTCGCCCTGCCTTCCCTCGGCGAGCAATTCCTTCGCCCGGTCGATCCTGTATCTGAAATGCCTGACCACCATGGTCACATCTTCTTCCTTCAACAGGCTCGGGTTAGCCCGAAGCAGATCGACGAGGTCTTTCGTGTCCATCTCATCCTCGGACTGGGCGGTCCGGGGCCGCAATCGCAGGTCGAACGTAAGGCCGCTTGAGGTATCCCTCTCGGCCATGAGCTCTCGCATCCTCTTCACCCACTGCTCGGCCCGGGTTATCCGCTCCCGGATGATCCTGCCGACACTGTGCATGATGATCTCCTCATAGAGCTCACGGTCCTTTTCGCTGAGCAATCGCTGCTGAAGCTCGATGTCCTGATCTAGCTGGTTGAGGACGAAGTAGGGGCTTACCCGCTTCCCTCCATACTCCATCAACACCTGGAGCCGCCGAGACTTCTGCTTCAGTTGCTCCCACTCGGCATCCTCAGCGTCGCCGTCTTCAGCGGGGGCAGGCAATTCCACTTCGAGCACAGGCTCGATCGCAGGACGGTACTCGACCAGGTTCCCGATCTCCTCATAGAAGGCTTTGTTCAGCCGGCCCGTGACCACCTCCCGATCCAGGTTGGACTTGGCGATCAGGCGCCCGAGTCTCCTGCGGATCACCTTGGCTCTGTCCAGGGCGGGAGCCTCGCCGTCCGCGAAAGCCGCGTCATCGGTCTCGGCCGCCTGTCCCTCGTGCCCCTGTCTCTGCGACGAGTCGTCGAGCCTGACAAGGTCCAGTCGTTCGTCGTCGAGGAACACCCTTCTCCATGCGTCCGCCGCCAACCGAGCGGAGCTGAGATTCCTTGCTTGGTTCGCGATATCGCGCTCGACGGATTCGATTGCCGTGGCCGCGCTCCCGCTCCTGCTTGCAAGCTCTTGGCTTTGATCGGGAATGGCCCTGAGACGGTCCACTACCTGCTCTACCCGGGCCCGGATTTCGTCTACCCCAAGTTCTGCAAGGCGAGCCCGAACCTGCTCCAGCTGGAGCGAGATCCGGTCGAGGTCGGCCCCGAAAGAGCTGATCTCCCTCACAAGCTCGGCTGAGTCTGCTGTGACGCTCTTGAACCTCTCCTTGTATTCACTGTAGAGGGAGAGGTTGTGGACGAGCCCCTTATGCCCGAGCTCGACTTCGTGCAGGTGAAGCATGTAGTCCTTCATGGACTCAATGGCCCAATCGTACGCGTCTTCAGTCCGCTCGAGCCTCAACCCTTCCGCAGCCGCGCGCAGCCGCCCGCGGACCTCCTCGAGGCTGGAGTAGGTCTGTTTCACCTTTCCGTTGCATCGTTCCACCTCGCGTTCGTGCGCCTGAACCTGCAGTTTCGCACCGCCAAGGCGCTCGAACGCTGCAAGCGTATCTGCATCCGCCGGGAAAGCCGCGTGGTCGGCCGCGAGCTGACGCTGCCGCGCTTGAAGGATCTGAAGCCCCGACTCGAGCTTCAGGCGCTCCTCCCGAATCGATGCGAGCTCAGCCTCCAGGCGGACGATTGTTTGCTCACGGAACCTCCGCCGCGCTTCCCTGCCGATGAAAGTCGCCCGCCCGGTTTTGGGAGCGGAACCCGCGATTATGCCGATGCGGTAAGCTCCGCCTTCGGCCAAGGCTGCGGGAGCTGATTCAAGGGCGGCATCGGACGCTGAGTTGGTTACAAGAATGCTTGCCAGGGCGTCTGCGATGTCCCTTTCCGAGATGCCGGAGCCCGGGATCGCTGCTGGGCGAAGGAAGTCCGCGAGCGTGGAGGCGAGGATCTGTGGTTTCGGCCTGATGATCCTGTCGGAATCCAATCCTGTGATGTCGAAGCTCTGGGGAACGATGATCGCGTCGAGCAGGCCCATCTCGGTGATGGCCGACTCTACCCGATCTCGCATATCATCGGGCAGTTCATCGCGAAACTCCACTGCGGCGAAGAATGGCAAGTGCGGTATCCCGGATTCGGCAAGTCTACGCCTTGCAGCGACGGTTTCCGGGCGGCGCAGGGGCTCAGGCTCCTTTCGCGCACGCCATTCGGAGAGTTCGCCTTCCTTCGCGTCGATCTCCTGTTTCTTGACGCCCATGGCGTGTTGGACCTCCAGGATTTCGGCCTGAAGCGCGCGCAGCCGACGGGAATAGGCCTCCTCTTCCGGCGCGCGTGCTTTCGCGTATCTGTACAGCTCATATAGCTGAGAGAGCCGCCTTGAGATCTCCTGGATTTCCTCATTGGCGAGCTCAAGCTCTCCGCATCCCTTTCGCCAATCGTGGACTGCCTCTATGAGCGCATCCTTTGCCTCTTCGAAGCCTCTTCCAAGCTTGTGCTCCTCATTTCGCGCGAGGTCAAGTTCCTTTTGGGCCTCGCCGAGCGTGAATTGTGCTTCCTGGTGCTTCTCTTGTTTTCGGGCGTGTTCTTGAATCACGTTCTTCACGGCCTCAAGCTTGCGCAGATGGTCCCCGGCTTCCTTTCTCCACAGGACGAAGTCGCGCGGGGGCCGGGGATCCTGTTCGAATTCAGAGATGGACACGGCGGATGGCACATAGTGCGCGTCCGCGGCGTCTGTCCTCATGGTCTCAAGAGCCTTCTTGATGCTGCCCTCTGCCTCCGCCGCTTCAGCCTCGCAATGACGTGTCTTTTCCTCGAGATCCGATTCCGTCCGCCGTTTGCTCGACAGCTGACTCTCCTTGTGAGACCTGGCCCGCCAAACGTCGGCGTGCTGCGCCTCCAGGCCTTGCTTCTCCTGTTCGGCCTTGAAGACGTCGTGTTCCTTGAGTCGGGCCTCTTCCTCTTGAAGAACCTCTCTCTCTCGGTTCAGCGCTTCGAGTTCTCGCTCGCATGCGGCTTTTTCGGCTCGGCGCTCCACGAGTGTGGCCTCGAGCTCCCTGCCCAGGTCTTCGAGGCGGTCCCGGCGATTGACGGAGCTTCGGAACCCTTCGGCCTTCTCCGCAAGCACGAACTGGTTATACAGGTCATATTGCTTGCATAGCCGCGATAGAGAGGTCTGGTCGCGCGTTATCTGGTCGAGCTGCTGTTTGATCTGGTCCATGTTCTCGATGGTGTCTGAAAGCGGCCTGAGCTCATCGTCGGAAAGGGCGGGAAGCGACGCGGTCAGGATCTCGTATATCACTGTGGGCTTGAAGTCCTTCGACAGCTTGGGCGTGCGAAGCTGGATGAGAAGTTGGATGAGCTCATCATATACTGCAAGGGACTCGAACCCGAAGATGTACCTGTTGACAAGCTCCATGTAGTCTCTCTGGGTGCGCACCACCCGGCCGCCCGCTCCGAGCTCATCCTCGAGCTGACGCCGGGTCAACGGGATCTTCTGCTCCTCGCCTTCTTCGGCGCTGAACTCGGTCTTGTAGAGCAGAAGGTCGTGGCCGATGCGCCGATTGTCGTGGATCACGAAACCCCAGAAATCCATCTCGGCTCCGCGCCTTGCCCTGAGCCCGATGCCTGTCGTCATGAACTGAGGCTTGTCTGCGCGTTTGTACTCCAGGTAGAGGTATCCGGTGCGCTCCTCTCGATCCACTACGTCCTTTTCACCCAGAAGGTAGTCCTCCATCCTCCGCGCCCGGGAACCGAACGGGTCCAGCCGGTCTGCGCCCTTCCTCCCATCGAGCAGCACCGGGATGAGGCTCTGCATCGTTACGGACTTCCCGGAGCCGTTTGCCCCCCGTAGCAGCAGTTTTCCATTGGAGAACGCGAACTCCTCGTCATCGTAGTACCAGAAGTTCAGGATCCCCGCTCGATGGATCTGCCATCTATCATCGGATCTGCGTCCGTGCAATCCTCACCACTCCTTCGCGGCCCGATCGGCGGCTGTGAGCTTTTCTTCGAATTCGGCTGGATACTCCCCAGTCACCCGCCCGAGCGCGGGCATGAGCAGGATCATCCCGGATTCTGGATCCTTGCGCGCGAACCTCCACTCGATCAGGAACGCTTCAAGCTCCCGGGCTACTTCCGAGAGTTTCGCCTCCCGATGCTGAACGCCCCAGCCAGGTCCGTATCTAGACTTGCAGACCATTACGAGCCGCTCGAAATCTACCGGGGTGAGCCTGATAGTCTCCTCTGGCTGCCTCTGGAGTTCGCCTGCGGAGAGCGCCTCGCGCACAACCGTCGCCAGCTGCAGAGAAATGTCGGAAATGCCCTTGGTGTCGGGATACGCGGTGTATCTAATCTTTCGCTCTGAAAGGACCAGCATCGCGCAGGTTCGGTATAGCTCGAGCCTGAAATCGGTGTGAGCCTCGATATCTTCCCGGATGCGGTTCCGGTAGTTGCGGAGATACAGGATGTCCGGGTCCTGGCTCCCGTGTCCGTACATCACAGGGCATAGAAAAAGCTCCCGGTAGATCCGGCGCCGCCGAGAAGCGGTGCTCTCCCGGTCGCCTTCCGTCTCGCCCCAGGCTGCCGCGAGGAGTTCGCGCATGGTCCTGAACTCCGATAGGTCCTTCGGGTAGGGTCGCATGAAGTATCTGGACACGACAGTCACATCGTAGAGGACCTCAGTATCGGCAGAGAAGCTGAACCGCTCCACGTCTCCCTCGACCGGCTGGATGATGCCTGTTTCCTGGGCGAACGTGAGCACCCTAACCAGGGACTTCCTGTGCTCGTAGTTGACCCAGTCAAGACCTATCTCAGTAGGGCACGTCGCCCTGAGATCCTCGCATACCTCGCTCAGAAGGAACTGCTCCTCGACCGCTCTCCGGTCCAGATAGGCGAGAAGGCAGGCGAAAATGGCATAGTCCCTGGGATGCTTGAAGTCCAGGATGCCCATGGAGGCCTCGGGCTCGGCCGGGATCTTCTCGAGCCTGGCGAAGTATCGGTGCACGACGAGCCTAAAGCCGAGCTTGTCGAGGGCGTAGGCCGCGAGGGCCGTTTCACGATCTCGGACCATCCGGTACTTCTCAGGCTCTCTGTCTCTCAAGATCCACCATTGCTCCATGAGGTCTGTCATAGCTTCTTTGGCAATATCATCGAAAGAGTCGTCAGGCGCCATTCTTACCTCCAGGTCCAGAGGACGCCACCAGGAATTCGTAATTGGGCATCTCCAAGATCCCATCGTCGGATTCAAGGCATATCCTCGTGTTATCCACCAGCCTCAGCTCTACCCTGCGGCCGGTCTCTGTCTTCGCACACAGATCCGAGCTGAGCATGCACCTATCGATCCAGGCCAGGAGGACCCTTCGTATATTCGGGTCCACTCGGCCTAACTCTGCCAGAGCGATCCTGCCGCCAGCGATCATCTCTTCAATCAGACGCCGCTCTGTGGCCCTATCGCGAAGATGCGCTTCAAGCATCTCCTGCTTTTCGCGTTCCTGGCTCACGATCGCGCTCGGCTTTGTCCGTTCGTGATAATGCCTGGTCCTGGGCTTTATCGCAACAACAGACGGGGGCAGGTCCCATATCTCTGCATACATGTCCTCCGAGGCCGGGAAGTCCGAGACGAAGCGCCGGGTATTTGGAACCCCGAAGACGCAGGCTGAAAGCTTGTGCGCCTCTTCTATACTGTCGAGCCCTGCAAACCAGCGAGCCAGATACAGATAATCGTTGTACCGACTGCGGATGCTCTGGCTCCTTTCGCCCAGCCTCTGAGCGAACCTGGTTATCCTGCGGATTGTCTCATTGGTCTCGTTCTGAAGGTAAGACAGGTCGCTTTCACGGCCCCCGGCGCCCAGAAACCAATCCTTCAGCCCTTGCCACTTCCCGAGCAGAGTGGCCTCCAGATCGGATTTGGATGGGCGCGCGTCCAGCCTCGGGATGCTGAGCTGATGGTCGGCGACCTGGCTCGCAAGACGCTTGACGACGTCATCCGGCGTGCTGCGGAGCACTGCATCTATCTTGGCGGAGGTCCGCTGCAAGGAGGACATGAAGTCGCGGAGATACTCAGTGAGCGCATCCTTGTAGACGAGGAACGCCTCGGTCTTCATGAGCCCCTCTACCTTCTCGCTCTTCAGATGCGCGAGATAGTCGGTGGCGTTCTGGGTCAGCCTTTGGAAATGCCCGAAGGTCTCGTCCCAGATCTGGCTGACCTCCTCGCTAGATCGCGTGTTGCTCGGATCCCGCTCGGGCCCAACGAGCATTTCGAGAGATTCCAGCATCCGCTGGACGAGGGTTCTTTCGAGTGATCCCCCGAAGGATTCACCCATCTGTTCGAGACTGCGCACCATCCTCTCGATCTCGACGGTGTAGGGCGCGCATTGATACCTGAACCTTTTCTTCCTGAACTGCTCGATGCTGGCGACCCTGCCCGTCTCCTGACGGGGTATCAGGTTCTTCCACTCCACGAGCTGATCGAGGTCTCGCACGAGCAGGTCTTCAGTATAGCCCTGGAAATGCGGGCTCTCTCTCAGATTGTCCAGCACCTCATCAGGAAGGAGGTAGTACCTGAGCCGTTCATGTTGGATGTAGAAGTAACGGAGAATGGCGCGGTAGCGCCAGGCATTCTCGGTAGTCAGGTAAGTGACCTCAGTGATCGGTTTCAGTAATCTATCGTCCATGAGCATCCGTCCATCCATACATTCAGTGCCCGGGCGCGGCAGTGGCAGGGGGGCGCGGCTGGGGTCGTGACGACCGGCCCTGCGGCGCGGCGAGTTTCGCGCCGATTCTGCACCAGTCAGGCACTCATTAATTCTTCGTCAGCGGATTGTGACTTCCTTCAGGTAATGTGCGAGGATACGGCCAACATGGCGCGATACTGGGAGCGGAGCCCGGGGTTGCAGCGACTCTTTGTATTGTGTCCGAGTGGGGAGGGAGCATGTGGACAGCTCTCAGGGCGGGAATGATGCTCTCGAAGTCCTGCTTGAGGATGTATCCTTTCGCCCCTAGGCGGAGCGCCTTGCTGCACGTGCACTTAGCTCAGAGCCATCTCTAACCTGGTGAAGGTCTTCCGCGAGGAACTCTTGGACAGTCTGTAATGCGTGGTGTCTGCACAAGGTGCTGCGAGGAAGGTAGGCTAGACGGCGCGCCGCGTGCAGGATAAGATGCAGATGGTGACTGAACGACGTGAGCTGCGCCATCCATCGTTTGGAGGCGCCAGAGCGTGGGCTTTCGGATGCCGCGTGCACGAGAGAGAGGAAAGATGCTAGACATTGCTCTTCAGCAGTTTCTAGCTACTCTCCCCGCGACTGATGTGGAGCGAGTGATCCAGTTTGGATCCCATGCCCGCGGCTCGCTACGATCCAGCAGTGATGATGATGCCCTTCGTTGGTTACGACAAGCCGAGCATGATCTCGACGATGCGCATTTCGTCATAACAGGGAATCGACATGGACTCGCTTGTTTCCTAAGCCAGCAATCGGCGGAGAAGGGGGTCAAGGCGTTCCTATTCGCTTGTGGAGCGGAAGCAGTGTGGGGCCATTCTGTAGCTGAACTCTGTAGAGACGCTGCGGAGCTCGACGGGACGTTTGAACCCATAATCCCCCTCGGCGCCAGTCTCGACAAATACTACATTCCTACTCGTTGCCCCGATAGTCTACCAGGAGGCATTCCAGCAGAGGCCTTCGATATCTGGGATGCAGAGAAGGCAGTCAAGACAACTCAGACCATCCTCTCACACGTTCGAAAGCGGATGCGGGATTTGCAGCCGAACGAGCGCGAATAGGATTACCGCCTCCCAATAGGCATCTGTACCGGCGGCGCCCCCACCACGAGTCCACCGTTGGTGCTCGCTTGAGCTTTCGCCGGACCGATGCCAGCAGAACCCGATGCCGAGCCACTGATGTCTGACACCGAGCCATCGGCATCGAATGTGACCTGCGCCCCGAACTTGGCTCCCAGCTTTACGGGGCCTACTCCTACCTTCGGCACGTTCGCATCTTATAGCAGCGCCGGCGCGATGCCTGTACCGCCGCAGTTGCCGCACTCGTGATGGGAAATGGGGAGCGAGGCCAACATGTCGGTAGTGTCGGCCGCGATCTTCCTACCCTGCGTCTCTGAGGTCGCAGCCTGCGCTCGCTGTATGTGCCGCTGCATCATGGAGGCATATCTATCATGTCGGTATCCAGATCGAGATGTTCCGCAGCACGATCCATGGCCTGAATCGCTGTCTTCCAGAAGTGATCCCCTATCAGCTTCAAATGCAACTGCTGTTTGTCAAACACGTGACAGCTCCGATACCGAACCAGCGATCGTCTCGATGCTGCCCCAAGTGCCGAACTGCGGCACATATAGACGGGCTTGGCCCCATGGGGGCGCCAGAGGAACGACCGGAATAAGCGAAGCCAGCGAGTCGCTGTCGTCCCACTCCGGCGGAAGCGGCGGCGCCTTGTCGGACTCGCCGAGATCAGTTCGTCAGTCGACGGCGAAGCGCCGAGGTCGAGCTGGGCCACGGAAGCAGGCAAGAAGGGCGCACTTGTTGAAGTGGCCAGCGTCAAGCTGAGCCGAATTGCGGCCGCACGATATCATGCTAATCAACCCTGCATAGGCAAGTTGGGGGTCACTGGCAATGCGGGGCTCGATTCAGATGATGATAGCCGACAGGAGATGATCCGCCTGTGGCGGTCGTTAGCGCGATTTCCCGTGCCACCAGGATGTCGACGAAAGCATGATCTGATCCGTTTGGCTGACGGGACCGGCATCCTGAACGAGCGGGAGGGAATCAGTGGTTATGCCTCTGAGAACCCGTGAATATCCGGCTGCCTATACCGACGAAGAGAGAGCATTCCTCGACCCTTACATGTCGTCGGCTGTTCACCGCGCATACCTGGATATCAACGAGAGAAGACCGAAGGGAAGGCTTTGCAGTGCGGGCCGCCTGAGGAGCATTTTGAGCTGCTGCGGGGAAGCGATTACGTGGTGTTGGCGCTGGCCGACGACGGTCTGAATGCCGACGTCGACCGGGTGGTAGGTTTCATCACCGCCGTCAGCGATGGGGTTCTGGCTGCCTACATCCCATTGCTTGAGGTGCTTCCCGACTACCGTGGGCAGGGCATAGGGACTGAGCTGGTTAGGCGCCTTCTCCACAAGGTGAGGAACCTCTACATGGTGGACGTAATGTGCGATCCGGATGTGCAGCCGTTCTACGCGCGTTTGGGAATGCAGCCATCGGCGGGGATGATAATAAGGAGAATGGGCTAGCCCATTCGACCTTGCAGTCATCAATCACCTTGCACTGCCTCACGCACCGTTTCGGCGTACATCGCGACCCAGCTTCCAACGAACGAGCTGGCACAACGCCCCCACGTCTTTGTCTTCGTAGAACTTTTCGACATGGTATAGCGCCTTCCGACCCGAGAGGATGCAGATTGCCAGGGCTTCAATCGCCTTTCCAGGCGAGACTCGGCATCTCGTCCGATCCTATTCGCAGCATCTATCAATGATGTCTGCTAGGCCAATCTCCTCCGCCATGGCGGCGATCAGAGAAGTTGCGCCTGCGGCAACCGGCCTCACCGCGCCAAGAGCCTCCAAGATAGTCTCCATATGCAACAGCGTGCACCTCCGGGATCCACATTACCCGGAGCGAACAAACAAGTCTTTAGCTGGTCACCCCCAAAATGCCTGCTTGCCATATGTTACATGCGGAACGTGAGATGCAGACCGACGGCGATAGTGCGATACTCCGAGGGTCCGGAGCATCTTGTCCGGGAACGACTTTGATTCGGAAAGCAGCCGATTGCCATCGGGAAGCTGAACAAAGATGACAGCATCAAACGAATCCAGGATCATCCGTGCTGTAGGCCGTTTTGTTGTCCTTTTGCCCGGGAGCGGCAACTCCTCATCAGTGGCTTCAGCATAACGCCTTGCTCGTCGCTGGAACGATACTGTCGATGAAACCAGCATTGAGACGCCCGCAATGTCGATGAAACCAGCATTGAGATCCTCCAAACGCGCGTTCCGGCGAAATTGGCGACACTGCGCGCGAAAGGGCGGGATCATGGCATAATGTGGCGCGGCTGGCTTGCAGCTAGACGTGTTTTCGGAAATCGCCCGCGCGCGTCATGGAATCTGCGCGAACCTCGACCGCGGGAGTCGGACCATCAATGTCGACCAATTGGACACTGACCCCGTGGTCAATGTCCAATTGAGTGGCATTGAGCGCGCGACAATGCCGGTTTGGCCGACATTAACAGCCTGCGGGACCGGAATCTTGAGAACCACGGAGCCGCATCAGCGGCTGTAGACGGCGCGCGAGACGTTGCCTTCCGCGATGCCAAGGCAATGCCCCAGGTACAGACTATCTAGCGAGCTCAGGGCTGCAGCGAAAACCGAGCGATTGAACGCCCAAGGGTGCTGAACATGGGACGTGATGGCCGAAGCTGTACTTATGCTGCATTACGACGGCCGACGGAGTGAGATCCGATATCATGCGACTTGTCATCAGCCGCTGATTTGCGTTTAGCTTGCGCTCAACTTGCGTTCAGTTTGCACCAATCGCTAAGCAGGCCGAAGAGCACGGAGGGTCGGCTTTCGCTATTGGACTGGGCTCATCAGGCGCACTTGCCTAGGGCTTCTCGGTAGTGTCTGGACTTGCGGGCTCTGTCGCCTCAGGTATCTGTGGAGCCTCAGGTATCTTGTAACCCCAGCGCGTGATGATGTCGGCGTCCAGCCTCGGAAGATCGGGGTTGCTTACGCCCTTGCTGAACATCTCCTCCACGTCTACCAGTACCGTATCGTTCAGCTGAATCAGACTCGCGGTTGGTGCACCGGCACAAACAAGTCCCCGGGTTCGCCGATGAAGCCCACATAGCTTCCTTCCTCTAGTAGGAGTGCCTTCTGGCCGTCCATTAGGCTATCGTAAGTGAGCTCGCCCGCGGGTGAGAACACCAACACTCTGCCTCGGGTCGGAATGTCGGTGTTGAACACGCCTTGCGTCTGGACCTTGCGCCATTCGTTGTAGCTGTCGCTTCCGATGGAGATCTTCTCGCCGGGGTCTAGCGGCGCGGCTTGCGAGGCATCAGAGAACAGACATGCCTGCGTCTCGAGCCACAGCTCTTCGCCGCGCTCGGTTATCTTCGGCTCCATCTGGTCTCTTGCATGTGAGAGAGCCATGGACGCAGTGTGCTCGTCAGTCAGTGCGTAGGGGGCGCCGATGAAGTGGACATAGCCAGGCAGTTCCTTGACTACCCCCGAAACCGCCACTAGCGGCCCAAATTCGTAGCATGTCAGATTGCGTGGAAGCCACGTCTTGTTCTCGAACAGACGACCACTGAAAACCGCATTTCTCTGTGGGATCTCCTGCGCGGCCACCGTGCTTCCGACGAGGTCATCGCGATGGGTCATAATGAACTTCGTCCCGAACGCCTCCGCAAGGCTCAGCTTCTCTGTTTCGTCTATGTGGAAGCACCCGTCTTCAGCATACATGAACTGGGAAACCGGAACGAATTGGCCATTGCAGTATGCCGAGGCCTTCATGACGTTTGCCTCAGTGTCGAATTCCACCTTCATAATCCCACCGGAGGTCCCGTAATAGCCTTCATACTTCAGTAACTCGCTGGGGATTGCTGCGCTTCGAGGTGGGAACCTGACCGATTGCTCATCTGGGTTGAGAATGCCTTTGCCTTCCATCAGCGCCTGCATAATCTGCGTGCATATGCTGGCAGGAGCGGTAGGGTCGGCGAAGATGACGGCCACTGATAGCTTCTCGTCCGGCGCAGCGCAGAGCTGCGAGATGAACTGCTGGGTTCTGCCGTTTTTTACTATGACCTTTTTGCCCTGGCGCGCGAATGCCTCCAGCTCGACACTGTCCCAGCCCAAACCGAACGCGAACTGTGGCGTGCCCTGGGGGACTGTTTTGGGCCCATACTGCGGTTTCGTGAACTCCTCGAGGACTGACGGTTCGAGAAGAGTGTCTGCCCACAGCACCCGCGAGAAACGGCACAGGTCCTCGGCGGTGGAGGCGATTCCGCCCGACCCAAGTAGGTTGACGTATTCCGCTGGCAGCGCTCTGCCGGTCGTGATGTCGTACCGACGCGCTATGTTTGCGTTGCCGTTCTCGAAGTAGCAGCTTGAATGGTTCATGCTGGCCTGAGAGAATATCCTCGTCTCCAGGAAGTCAGCGTAGCTCATCCCTGATACTCTCTCAACGATGGCTTCAGAGACGGTGAAGCCGTCATTGCAGTAGACGCTCACATCACCCGGGTCATGCTTCAGATTGCTGTGCGCGAGTTCGGCCAACGCCTCGGCAACATAGTTGCGGTTCTTCTTGGCGCCAAACCCGGTCTTGATGTATGTACCCGGCATCCCGGAAGAATGATTGAGGAGCATACGAACGGTTATGCCGGCGTATCGCGGATCTTCCATGGTGAACTCGGGTAAGTAGGTGGTGACCGGTTTATCGAGCTCCACCCGACCGTCATCGCACAGAAGCAGAATCGAGGCGGTCGCGAACACCTTGCTGATGGAGCCGATGTTGAACTGGGTGTCAGTATCAACGGGGATCGATTCCTCTCTGCTTCGCATTCCGAAACCTTCGGAGTAGACGATTGTGCTATCGTCCATGATGGCGACGGTGGCGGCCGAAGCGCCATTGGACAGAGCCTTCCAGATCTCCAAGCGTGCCGTGGCGATGGCATTGTCGTACGGAGTTGCTGCACGCGCAGACGCCTGGGGGATTCCTGCGAGCAGTTGAGCGACGATCACCAGCACGGTCAAGACAGCGAGACGTCTCTTCGTGGCAATCCACTCCTCTCTCCTTGATCGGTTGGGCTGGCAATTTGCAGCCAAATCTACAGTACCCTGCAACAACCGAATAATGCAGGGGATATTCCGCATTTCATCCATCAATCCTCCTGTAACGCCGAGTTTCCTCGTTGCGATTCGGCGGTGCGAGCCCCGGAACGCAGGAGCCAGCCAGCGTGGCGAGTTTTCGTGCAGGACACCAGCATCGGGCAGAGAATACCGCTCATGATTATGACGGAGGAAGTAGGGCCTCTTTGCCGACAATCCGTTTGTGATAGATCTGTTTGTCTTTCTATGGCATGGCTTCTACAAGGAACTGAAGGAAATTCACATTTTCAAAGGAGGATACACGATGGGTTATTTCGATGAGAGCCTTCAAGTAATGAACGAACTATACGGGCATGATACGGCAATGACACTCGCTACGGTCAACGGCGAAAAAGCCAATCTAAGAGTCGTAAATGCGTACTATAAAAGCACGGCCTTTTACATCACAACATATGGTCTGAGCAACAAAATGAGGGAGATTGCAGTGAATCCTCATGTAGCAATCAATCACAATTTGTTTGTCGCACATGGTTTGGGCGAGAATCTTGGCAATCCGCTCGACGAAAACAACAAGGATTTACGTGAAGAATTGAGGCGTGTGTTCTCTGCATTTTACGACAAACATGTTGATGAGGAAGACAAAAACACCTGTATTCTGAAAATCAAGTTGCAGGATGCACTGGTATTTGCTCACGATTTCAAATACTTCATTGACTTTGAGAAAAGAACTGCCACAAAGGAAAAATGCGTTGTTGATATAGTGTTTTAGTGTGGATTATGAACAACTAGCAGGGGATATCCTTCAGTGAGTGCGTATTCCGACGCCGTGCGGAACCACCGCATCACCTCCCCGCAGACGAATACGGGACAGCAAGGCAGCCGCCCAACAGACACATGTATCATCAGTGACCGGCGACGCCGCTCAGGGTCAACTATAGTGGCAAGGCGATGGGCAGAAGACGTTCCTCTTAATGCTGACTGAGTTCTACATCGAGGCTCGCTGCCCTGGCGATCGGCTGCAACTGAGCGTGGTCTGCAACCGGAAGTTTGCCGAAACGCTTTTGACCAGCACTGAGGAGATGGTCGAATGGCTCGAGAGCCAGATGAAAGAACCTGCTTGTTAGCGGGGTTCACGTTCTCGCCTGTCTCGAGATCGGAGTATCCGAATCCGCGCGATGTCACGACCTCGCCGTCATTGAGATCGAGGAGATTGTATTCGATGGCGTAGATATCCACGGACGTGAGCGCTGTGACTATGCCCACGAGGTCCCGGAACTTGACAAGGCCTTTTCCTTCGACCTGGCAATCACTGCGTCGGTTCGGGCTATCCCGGCAGTCGAGATCATTGGCGGGTATCGGTATGAAAGTACTAGCGTCGAGCTCGATCCGACGGTCAGCTTTTATGGGGCCTCCGCGTATGCAACAAACGCAAGCGTGTTCCACGTTGGCGCTAGGTGCAGGTTCTAGTGCGTTCTGTGTCACAGGAGCCGGCCGGGGGCTTAACCCGACCGGCTCCTGTGTTCTCCAAGGGAATCCACTCGTTGATGAACCGTTTGAGCATGAGCGGCCCGTTCCTTCGCTCAATCCGCCGGAGTTGCTCGGCTTTGTCTACGGACAGAAAGACTTCCAACTGATAGCAGTCGACCAAGGCGGGATGCTGGCTATATACGCCTTCGATCACGTTCAGCCGCTTGGGGGAGACAGTCACCGGCTGTCCATAGGTTTGACGCCGACAATCATACGGCCGATAGCTGAACTCGCGCCCCGTTTGTAGACCGCCGACCACTTCTTGACGAAAACGCAGATAGTCCACGTTACCGCCCGCCTCCGCCAACCGTTCCTCGGTCTTCAGCTCGGGGGGCAGGGAGAAATCGTCCATATGAAAAATGTTGCAGTTATAGACTTGGCCGAGCAAAGCGGCCAACGTGCTTTTGCCGGCGCCGCTCGGGCCGTCGATGGCAACGCACACAGTGGCTTGCGATTCGAGCAGCCCGTCGATCCGGCAGAAGAGCGCGAAGAAGTCCCGGTGGACTGAGTCGACCACCTGGTATGCCGGTTTGTAGTGGTCGCGGTAGACAACGCTATGGCTGACTGCCGGATAGCCTTGCGCCCGATAGGCAAGCAAAAAAGCCTCCAGGTCAGCTGCTACGTGCGGCAGTTGACCTGTTTGGCAACAATCGCGCAGCAACTCCAGTTTCCGTTCGAAACTGGTGAGATCTCCGCGCCTTGACCGGGCAGTATTGACGAAGAACTGATTGACAGTAGTCAACTGAACGCCGGCGCCGCTTATGGCCGCAAGATCCAGCCGACAGAGGCCGTTGCCGATACTGAGGAAAACGTCGCCCGGCCGTTCACTGCTGCAACTGCCCACGAGTGCCTGGCATTCCGCGCGCAGACGCTGCAAACTGCTTTCGGCGTCGGCGATCATATGCCCACCGGCAAACTCGTTTTGAAATACCAGCTTCACCAGATCCTGAATCTGTAGCTTGGGGTAGCGCCGCTGGTGCAGCAACAGCACATCCCGCAGTTCAGCGCAATCAGCCATTATTATCAATCAACCTCGCGTTGTCAAGGGCGATGATCACAACCGGGATGACAACGAGCTGCAAGATTATGCCGGGCAGCGCGTTGACGAATGCGCCCGCCACAAAGGCCTTCCAGCCAAACGCGCGGTCGGCGAAGCCCAAAATCACGTAACTGGCCGTGCCCCAAACAACCCTACCCAGCAGCATGGACAGGATCAACGTGGGATAAACAAAGACGCTCTTCTTCGGAAACAGGCGCCGGAACCAGCCGGTGGCGAAACCGTACGCCGCTAGCTCAAAGGACATGACCACCGCCGTCGGAAACAGCGGCGGCATGCCGAAGATGAGGCTACGAAACACCGGCGTGATCAAGCCGACAACCAGCCCGAGCGGCCACCCACAAACAAAGCCGCAGATCAAAACGGGCAGGTGCATCGGCAACAGCTTCGACCCCAGGTTAGGAATCTGTCCAGTTAGAAAAGGCATGAGTAGGCCCAGGGCCAGGAACAACGCCGCAAGCACCAGGTTCTTAGTCGCAGATCTGTTCAATTCTCTTACCTCCAAATGGAAAAAATACCATGTCGATACCGTCCTCGTGCGGAGGACAAGTACCTTCATGGCACCGGTGTTGCAGCAATAAACTGGGCGCAATAGAACGAGCTGACTACAGTCAGCGGCTGATAAGAGCTTAACATAGAAAACCTGGCTACTCAAGCCATAAGCCGAGACCTGAGCCGAGCCGGTTAGGCTGAAATCATGCAGTGTCGCGTTCCAACAGCGCGCCGGCATAGGGGTTATCTCGGCGCAGCGAATGGCTGCCGCGCTATCCGCTTCTCGGTATAGCTTATAGACATAGCGTTTGCCCTGCCGCCGCAGAAAGTAAACGGCGCCGATCATGTTGCGATAAAGGTAAAGATCGACCAGCCCTAGATCGTAGCTGTCGTTAAGATACTGCAGTAGACTAAGTTGATCGGGAACCGAGTGTATCACTTTCGAGCAGAACGGCGACAGCCTTGAGAATTGCGTGAGAGAAGCGATCATCTGCGCCATACGCCCCAGAATGGAGAGTACTCAGGCGCTCATCAGCATTGCCCGAAGGCACGGAGCAGTGAGTGTCTCGACTATTGGTTCGTATGCACGCGGTGGTGCGAATCCCGAAAGCGGCCTTGATGTCCCCGGTGCACTCTCCACTTGCCAAACAGAAGACAAATGGGCAGAATGCAGCATAATTGAGATATCGGGAGGGGCGAAGATTGAAGGTCATCTTGCCTAGAAGGAGGGTTGCGGTAGTCAAGTCGGCTCTATTCAGTGCTCGTATGGAAGGGTTTCGGGTACCTAATAGAGTAGTACGGGAAGCTCGGCAGATGCGCAGAGGGAAGAAGACTGCTGACGAGTTAGTTCAGCATTACAAGCGCATATACAGCAGGAACTAGAGCTCGACCCTGCTACACGTGCTGATTTGGCTGCCAAACTACTGCGTAGCCTGGAGGAGTTATCGTATGCAGAAAATGAACGTCTTTGGGCCAAGGAGGCCCAGCGTCGGCCCGATGAGTTTCTCGCAGGGAGGGGAAGTGAGCGGCCAGCCGAGGATGTGTTTCGCGATGCCCGAGCGCACTTGCTCCTCCGTCGCTTTCCTTACAGCATCATGTACTCACTCCTTCCGAACACAATTCGGATACTTGCCATCGCAAATCAGAAACGACGACCTCTTTACTGGTGCGGACGTCAGTGAAAATGCGGAGAAAGCCCAACAGGCGCATCCACCAGGACGGATTGGAAGGCTGGCACATCGGCTGGCACGCGGTCGCTCCGCTGGTGATGCGCAAGATCGTTGGGCCGACTCAATGCTGAAGGGAGGCCCAGTGGAACCCATGGAACCCAAGCAGCGCGCTCGCCAGCGGGCCATCGAGCATGCCCTTGACTGGTGGCCCGCGTATCTGGCGGTCGCTTCGGCGATCGCACTCCGCCTGGCAATCCTGTTCTCGACAGGCCTCGTTCCACAGACGGATGGCGCGTACTACCTTGCGCAGGTAAGGTCGCTTCTGGCCGGCAAGGGCCTGCGCTTCTCGGACACGCCGCTGCTGTTCTGGGTTCAAGCCGCCGTTGCGCGAGCGTTCACTGCGGTCACACCGCTCACCATCGAAGCCGCCACGATTGCAGGCGTGAAGATCGTCGACGCCGTCGTCCCTCCGCTGGCCGTTCTGCCCATCTTCGCTCTGTGGCTACGGTGGACGCCCCGGGAGCGCCGCTCCGCACTCGCGGCCATCACGGTTGCCGCACTGCCGGCGCTTTCCTTTAGCCTCGTGCACATGACCGGCGATCTTCAGAAGAACGCATTCGCCCTGGTGCTGCTGTCGTTCGCGTTCTGGGCGTTCGACACCGCCTCGCGGCGCAATCATGCGCTCGATTGGGCGCTCATGGGTCTGGCGCTGCTCGGCTGCGCGCTGTCGCATGTCGGCGTGTTCGCAGCCGCGATCACCTTCGCAGTGCCGGCCATGCTCTATCGGGTCATGGCCGGCGCCAAGAGCGGACCGGAGCGCGCTCGACGTGCGGCTACGCTCGCGGTGCTCGGCGCCGGCAGTGTGGCGCTCGCATACGTCTTGTCGCTGTTCATCCCGAAGCTTGGCTCGCTCGGGCCAGCAATGCTGTCGCCTCTGTCCCTGTTCTCAGGTGAAACCACGTTCTCACGCTTGGCCGCCGGACTGGGCCCCGGCAGCCTTGCCGATACCATCGAGGTCGTGCTCGCTTACGCGCCCCTTCTTGCTGTCGCTATGCTGTGGCGGAGATGTCGGCCTGATGGTGCGACTGCCGCCATGCTCGCGGGGGTATCGGCTGCGACGGGCGTCCTGGCGTGTCCGTTCCTCGGCGGGATCGACGGCCTGCGCCTGCACCTCATGGCGTACGTTCCGGTCTCTGCCCTGTTCGCCTGGGCTGTCGGGGTAGCGCGACCCAGGTCCGCGAAAGTGGCATGCGTGGCGATGCTGATCGCGAACGCCCTGGCTGTGGCGCCGGTCATTCCGCAGGCGACGATGCCCACGATTGCAGAAGAATCCTACCCGGAGCTGCTCTCCCTCAAGGAACGGATCGATCATTTTGGAAGCATGGTGGTGGTGGCGCGGCACGGGCTTGAGTGGTGGGCCGCCTGGGCGCTCGATGCCGCCGTAGTTCCGACGATCGGCGCCACACCTGATCTCTGGGAACGCTACGACACGGTTCTCCTTCTGCAGGAGACGAAGGTGCGAGACGACTCACCGCGGCCGAGGCGGTCGGGCGAAACCCCGGCGAAGTCGTACGTCGAGGGAACGCCCCCGGTAGACGGCGCTACCATCATGTTCGAAGGGCGCTGGTACCGGCTGTCCCGAGCGGATTCCGTCCTCGACCTCGGAAAGGAGTTCGAAGGCAAGCAGAAGGCGGGAGCAGTGCCGCGACCTGAGCCGGGTAAACTGTAGGCGCTCTCTGGGTACACTGGGAGCTGGCGCAACCACCACATCCAGCAGACGCGGCTCCGCCGCGCAGCTGATGCGCCTGCCGTTGGACCGACAACCTATCGCCGCTGAGGGAGGAAGTGCGACAATGGGATGAACTGGCGTGACGAGGTCTCTGTGTTCATCAGATCATGGCCTAAGGCGGAAGGCAACGAGTCGGATAAGGTTTGGAACAGGCGAGTGATCAAGGAACTGGTAGAGGGGTTTACCGACCATCTCACCGATTTGGTCTACGTGGCCGACTCCGCTGCAGTGACTAAAAGCAACCTCGACCTTATCGCGGATAAGGGCATAAGGTTCATCTCAAGGCTGCCGGCAACGTTCAGACAGGAGCAGGAGGTCAAAGACAAGGCCTTGTCAGAGGGAGGTTGGGTCGACGCCGGGATCTTGCCCCAGAACCCTAAGCGCGATTCGGCGTTTCACAAATGCAAAGAGTACGCCATGGAGATCACTACCAGGACCGCTGCCCGGCCCTACTAAGGTCATCTACAGGGTAGGGGCAGAGGCGGGCAGGCTCAAGGAGCAAACGTCCGTTGAACTGCAATTCAAGGCGATCAAAGAACCCGAGTTCGTGAACGCCATGTTCGTCAAGAAGCCTGAACGGCTGGAGGCCCTTGCCTAATCAAAGCTGTTCCCGGACAAGATGTTCCGCGCGCTGGGAGTGTCGCCGTCCGTCTACGTTACCATCCCGCGCGAAACGCGAGACCCCTAAAACTCAGAAGCTGAATGCGCAAGGGTGCTGAAGACGGGTTGGAACGACATTTCGGTTCAGATTCTCTGGCGGATCACGAAGAGCGGGGATTCGCTGCTTCAGGAAGACCGCGGCGCCGTGCTCTTCGTGCCGCTGACGGCGCCGCGTGGGTTTCGGCGCTGCCTGGATTCGTCCTCCTGATGGAATGTGCGCGTTTCCCACGATAATGGCCATGTCGAGCGTCATTCTGGGCGATTCATCCGATTTTCGGGCATCGAAGAAGGACAGGAATTCCCCGAGTTCCATTGAACTACTACAGCATTGAGCACGAGCTAGACTACAGCCCAGTTGAGGGCGGTTCCGAGACGCTTTAATGGGTCACAAGGAAAGACTTTGGCCATGAGTTGTAGCAAATCCGCCTCGCCTTGGCTGGAGAACTCAACGGCGGTAGGCGAGCCAGGGACACGGTGTGAACCTTGAGTTGCTGTACTGTTTGGAGGTGCACTTGTTGAAAAGGGCCTTCGGTCTAGTGCTGATCGCGCTATGCATCCTGACCACTGGATGCAACCTAACAGCGGGAACCCCATATACAATCTCTGGGCGGATAGTCTGCGCTGATAATAATAGCCAGGGAATCGGAAGTGTCCATATTAGCTTCAGCGGCAGTCGCGGCTCTGGAATCACCGAAACTAACGATGACGGAACGTGGACCAAGAGTGGCCTCAGAGGGTCTGTAACCATAGCCCCCGCAAGTGCAGATTGGGTTTTCGACCCCGGATACCGGCAAGTAAGCGGCGCAGAGCACAATGTGAACTTCACCGGAATCCGCAGAACTGCCAATAGCCTGGGGTTTCGGCAGGTAGCTGCTAGCAAGAACTACGCTCTGTTTCTTAGGACTGACGGCACAGTGTATTTCTGGGGGTCTCGCGGGTCCGTTTACACCTATGGAGCCGCGATGCGGGAGTCGGGCATTGAAGACATCGTAGCGGTCGCAGCCGGCGCGCATCATAGTCTGGCGCTGAAGGCTGATGGCACAGTGTGGGCATGGGGAGCCAATGACCGCGGCCAACTAGGAGATGGGACGTATTCGGATAGCTGCGACAGGCCTGCTCAGGTAGCCGGCTTGAGCGGGATTGTGGCCATAGCTGCCGGAGAATGTCATAGCTTGGCTGTAAAGAATGATGGCACTGTATGGGGATGGGGAGACAACAGCACATATCAGATAGGACGGGACGCGCCGACCACAACGCCGACGCCTGTCATGAAAGTCGGAATGGGCAGCGTTGCGTCTGTTGCCGCCAGTGGATATCGCAGCTTGGCGCTGAAGGCTGATGGCACTGTATGGCAATGGGGGTTTTGGCAGATAGCACTGCCCTGGGGTGACTCAATATACTGGCACAACCGCTACGTAGGAGACGCTGAGTCTGTCGGACTCTCCGGAGTTGTCTCCATGGCGGCCGGCTCTGAACATAGCATGGCTCTGAAGAACGACGGCACTGTGTGGGCATGGGGCGTGAACACCCGTGGCCAACTGGGTAGCGGCGCCAAATGGGACCGCGGCCCCTTAAGAGTGGAAGGCCTCGACGAGGCCGTTGCCATTGCTGCCGGCGGCTGCAACAGTCTGGCAGTGAAGGCCGATGGCTCTTTGTGGGCCTGGGGGGCTGGCGCTCAGAATTACCTGGGAACCGGGACATACTCTGCGATAATTCCACCGACGATGGTGATGGGAATCGCCGGAGCTGCCGGTGTTGCCTCCGGAGAACAAGTAATGGCGGCTGTTGACTGTTTCGGCGACCTGTGGCGTTGGGGCATGAGTTATCCTGGGTCTTCGCCTGCGGTACTCTATCCCATAGGTGGACCCAGGCGCATAACCGTGTTCTAGAGGTCCTCTGTTCCCATTGCAGCTCCTTCACTAGGCATCTGCCGACATGGAGCGGATGCCTATTGGGTGCTTACCCTGAAGGGCATGGCTGAGTCGTCAGGCCTAAGCGAAGATGAAGTGTTGGTTCTCAACGCCGGGATTTGTATGTTGTCAACAGTGGTCCTGGGCGGTGAGCCTCCCAGTGCATGTAGTGGTCTGGCGGTTTGGGATGAGTACACGCCAGATGGCGCCCTCGTGTTCGGGCGGAACTGGGACATCGAAGGAAAGAGCCTGCAACCATACATGAAGTGTCTTTTGGTGGTTGTGTTCAACCCTGATTCCGGTAATGCCTTTATCGTCCAGATTGCCGATGCGAAAGAGTGCGTATCCGTTGAAAGAGCGACCTTCACAGCCCGCGTGAGAAAAACTGAGCAACAGGGCGTTCTAGCTGCGTACAACAGTTTCGTCCCACCATACCCAGATGGATGGACAGGCAAAGTCGCCGATCCGCTCCCGGAAGAGATGGATCCGCGCTACAGCAATCTCATCAAGCTTGCCAACTATTACGGGTTCCGTGGCAAGCTTGATGTTCAGGGCATGAAGGAACTCTTGGATATTGAGGTGCGAGATGGCGGCGCCACACACCGAGAGGCACTGTGGACAGTCGCTGCATAGGTGGTCTGGCGGTTGCCTCATTGACTATTCTCTCGCATGCTGAGATGATCAAACTTGGGTGAGCGTGAGACTAGGAGGCGATGTCAGTGACTGAGGCAACGCAGCAGCTTATTCATGAAATGGCGTGTGTTGTTGCGCGTGAATCTGACCCAGAAGCCATCATCCTCTTTGGATCGCACGCCACTGGCAGTGCGGGGCCCGATTCGGATGTCGACATCCTGGTGGTCAAGTCACGACCTTTCGGCCCAGATGATGACCGCCGGCAGGAGATGATTCGCCTGTGGCGGGCATTAGCACGCTTTCCCGTGCCAAAGGATATCCTTGTCTTCAGTCGCCAGGAGGTGGAGCGCTGGAAGGACTCGCGTAACCATGTCATTGCTAGGGCGCTGAGGGAGGGGATAGTTGTCTATGGCAGACTATGAGGAGGCTCATCTCCTGCTCATGGCAGCCAATCGCGACTTTAGGGCCTTGCAGGGCATGACCGATTCGAGACGCGGTTCAGTATCGCTATGAGGCGTTCGATGACATGTGTAGCCCGGTTGATCGCGCTACGGTGATAAGCAGAGTTCGGGATCTCATCACATTGGTTGGTTCATTAGTTAAGTGTGATTGGTAGATTCTGCTTCTTGGGGCAGGGAGCGCCCGGAGATCGTGTGTGAGATGCTCGCGCGCATGCAGCAGAGCGCAGTGGACAAGATGGAAGGGACGCCTTTCAGCAAGGAGCGGGAATGGGCAGGCACACACGATTTTGGTTCGCACACATTTCGCATAAGCGGGAACGCGGCTGGGGGATAGTCCCAGCCGCGCTGATTGTTACTCCTAAATGGCTATTTGAATGGCGCGTCTGGCAGGAATCGGACCTGCGACTCACGCACTTGAAGCTCGGCTGGAACCGTACCAGCTCATGGCGCCCAGTCCGATTAGTCCTGTATTGTCAAGGCTTAAGGCAACTCACCGTCGCCAATGAGCCTGCTGTCGGCCCTTCGCCGCTCTTGCCGCCGCAAGCCATCTCCCATCACGCACGATTGAGATAGAACACTGCCAATTGTGTGCGGTCGCGCAGCTCGAGCTTCTCCAGAATTACGCTCAGGCAATTACGTACGGTGCCTTCGCTGAGATACAGGGCTTCGGCGATTTCGCGATTGCTCAGCCCTTTTGCCACGAGCTCGATGATGCTCTGTTCTCTCTCGTTGATTCCGAGCTCAGCAAGGTTCGCCCGCCCGCCGTCGTTCAGCAGCTTGGGCAATTTGGTGATGATAGCATTGCCGAATACGCTTTGGCCGGTGTGCACCGCATTCAAGGCGGGGATGATGCTCTCGAAGTCTTGCTTCAGGATATACCCCTTTGCGCCCAGTCGGAGTGCCTGCACGATGTACTCATCGTCTGAGAACGTGGTTAGGAACAGAACGCGCGCATCAGGGAATTGGCTGAGGATGCGCTTGCAGGCTTGGAGCCCCGTCATCTTGTCCATGCGGATATCCATGAGCAACACATCTGGCTGCAGTTGCGTGAACAGCTCCACTGCTTCATGTCCGTCATGACCCATCCCGACCACTTCAACACGGTCATCTGCCTGCAGAATGGTCTTCAGTGATTGGCACACTAGTTGGTCATCATCGACTACTAGCACTTTCATGCAGCTGACTCCTTTTCGGAACTGAAATGAAGAGCCTGAACCCGCCGCTGCGCTCGACTACTAGTTGCCCGCCCAGTGCGCTCACTCGGTCGGCCATACTGCGCATGCCGAGGCCTTCTCCTGCCTCGCCAGTCGCCCCCGACCCGTTATCCTGCAACACTAGTTGGTAAAGCGCCGGGTGCTCAAGCAGCGCCAGCGTAACCTGGGTTGCGTCTGAATGGCGGATGATGTTGTTCAGCCCTTCCTTGGCGATGGCGATGAAACAGTAGGCGATATCCTTCTCGGGCTCGCGTTCTACTCTGTAGTCCAGCCGAATGGGGCAGAACGTGAACTCTTGCACCAGAGACTCAATCTGCATCCTCAGGTCGAGCGACTCATCATGCAGGTCGTGAACGCCGGCGCGTATACTGTCCATGGCTTGCGATAGCGTATCACGAACAACTGACAGGCGCTGCCGCTCGTGTTCATTGCTCCTTGTGACCATGAGTGCACCTACCTGCAGGATCGATCGGGAGAGCAGGTGCCCCACGTGGTCGTGGATCTCCCGTGCGATGCGCCCGCGCTCGTTCAGTGTCGCCAGCCGGATCTCGTAATCTTGCTTCTCAATGAGGTCCTGGTTCTTCTGCCTGAGAAGTGTGGCGAGTTCGTAGCTGTTGTCGCGTAATCGCGTTAATTCGGCTTGACTGTGCTCTACATCGGCGGTGCGCTGCGCCAGCACATAGGTGACGGCCATCAGCGCCGTGATCATGGATGATGTGTCGATGGGAAGGTTCGCGAAACACACCACCAGTGAACCTGCCGCCGCAAATACCCACCAACTTCGCCCGGGCGCAAGGGGGTCTACCAGGGCATCGTAGAATACTAGCGGCAAGAAGAGGCAGAAGCTTGGCCAGACCATAGCCGCCACGGTGTAAAAGGCTATGCCTGCCCTGAGAAGCACGCGTGATTTGAGGTATCCGTCGAGCGCGCTAACTGTCAGTGCGGCTAGCATGGCTACGACGGCAGTAGCGCCGTCCGACTTCCCTAGCAGCAACGTAGAACAACAAACTAACACCAGCAACCTGTCGACAATCCCGTGCATGGCCACGTCTCCTTCGGCAATAAGTCTACCATGCTTGCACTTCACCATCAATTTCCCACTCTGAACAGTGATGACGATTGTCATCGGCGGAACTGATTGCTGGCACTTATGATGTGACGTCCGCTGCCTGTAGAATGAGGGCAGCAAGGAACGAGGAGGAACGGTCATGCTCATTCAAGTGCAGAACCTAGTGAAACGGTATGGAAACCTGCTTGCGCTGGACCATTTTGACCTTCAGGTAAGCGAAGGAGAGATTCTCGGCTTGCTCGGGCCTAATGGGTCGGGCAAGACCACCGCGATCAACTGCATCCTATCGCTCCTGAAATACGACAAGGGCACAATTGAGGTGTTCGGCAAGCCGATGGCGCCTGATGCCTACGATATCAAGCGCAATATCGGTATTGTGATGCAGAACGTGGCCGTCTTCAACGAGCTGCGGGTGGATGAGAACATCGACTATTTCTGCGGCATGTATGTTCAGGATCCAGGCGCCCGCCGCCGGCTGGTTGAAGAGGCCATCGATTTCGTTGGGCTTGGGGAGTTCCGCAAGTTCCACCCCAAGAAGCTCTCGGGAGGGCTATTGCGCCGGTTGAACATCGCCTGCGGTATCGCTCACAAACCGAAGCTTCTCATACTAGACGAACCCACGGTTGCAGTGGATCCGCAGAGTCGGAACAGCATTCTGGAAGGGATTCGGGAGCTCAACCGTGAAGGCGCCACCGTAGTATACACCTCTCATTACATGGAAGAGGTCGAACAGCTGTGCAGCCGCATCGTGATCATGGACAAAGGCAAAACACTGGCTACGGGTACCAAGGAAGAGCTCAAGGCGATGATCAACGACGGAGAGACCATCAGTGTAGAGATGTATGTGCTGCAACCTGACTATTTGGCTCAGATCCGCCAGTTGCCCCACGTGACCCGGGCGCATTACGCCGACAACCGTCTTTCAGTTCATTACGGCGGCGGCCAGCATAACCTGCTGTGTTTGCTTGACTGCCTGAAATCGCGGGATCTGGCTTTCAACAGGGTTTTTTCAGAGCAGCCGACGTTGAACGATGTGTTCCTCGAGATTACAGGCAGGCAACTGCGCGACTGAGGGGAGTGTGCGAAGGTATGTTCATGCATATATTCAACTACCGGGTGAAATGCCTGGTGCGCGATAAGGAAACAGTGTTCTGGACGCTGCTCTTCCCCCTGCTGCTGGGAACGATGTTCTACTTCGCCTTCGGCCATGTCATGGGGGCGCAGGAAACATTCAACCCCGTGAGGACAGTGGTAGTAGATAGCCCGGCCTATCGAGAAAACGCCAGATTTCGGCAGGTGCTGGAGTCGCTATCGAAGGCAGGAGCCGATCAGATACTTGAGCTGACTGTGGTCGATGAGAAGCAGGCTTATGACCTGCTAGAAGATGGTTCTGTTGTTGGGGTCATCACGGTCGGCGGGTCAGACGAGTCAGGCGAGTCAATAGGGCTCACAGTGAAACAGTCAGGCATCAACCAGAGTATACTGAAAGCGGTTCTAGACGAGTACTCACACACAAGCAAAACGGTTACGAGTATCGTTGCGAAGAACCCGGGTGCTGTTCAGCAGGTGCTCGCAGGGCTAGGAAGCCGAAGGAGCTATACCGAGCAGGTGTCGTATTCGGATACTGTGTCGGATCCCCTGACAAGTTACTTTTACGCGCTAGTCGCCATGGCCTGCATGTACAGCGGCTTTTGGGGCCTGCGCAACACAATCGACGTGCAGGCTGACTTGTCCGCCCAGGGGGCCCGGAGAAGTGTAGCGCCCACGCACAAGCTCAACGTGGTGCTATGTGATGCGGCAGCAGCAGTAACCGTCAGCTTCGCAGAGGTACTGGTATTGCTCGCGTATCTAGTGTTCGCACTGCGGGTGAGCTTCGGAAATCAGCTGGGCTTCATACTGCTGACGTGCTTCGCAGGATGCGTCGCAGGGGTGTCATTTGGTCATTTCGTCGGCACGGTTGTTCGGAAGAGTGAGGGTGTGAAAACAGGGATTCTCATTGGCGCCAACATGGCTATGAGCTTCCTGGCGGGGTTGATGACAGTAGAGATGAAAGACACCATTGCCCGTAAGGCGCCTGTGCTGTCGTACATCAACCCGGCGACTCTGATTAATGACGCATTCTACAGCCTATATGTGTTCGACAACCATCGTCGGTTCTTCGTCAATATCGGCATGTTGTGCCTGATTTCGGCCCTAATGTGCGCTGTAAGCTTCATTCAGCTGAGGAGGGATAGGTATGCAAGTATTTAAGGCCTATTTCAAGGTGCTGCGTGCTTCGACGGCGTCGATAGCAACTAACCTTACTGTGTTCTTAGGGCTTGCAGTGCTGTTCTCCTTCACTATGCCTCAAGCCGCAATCGTAGGCTTTCAGCCGACGAGAACCCCGATAGCTATACTCAACCGCGATGGCGACGCGCCGCTTGCGCAAGGCCTCATTGATTACCTGGCTCAGACCAGCAAGTTGGCGCCGTACCCCGACGATGCAGAGAAACTCCAGGATGCACTATACTTTCGCAATGTGGAGTACATCGCAATAATCCCGGCTGGTTTTTCGGATGCGTTCATGTCGGGCGGCGACTGCGCTATCCAGAAGGTCATCGTGCCTGATTCCACAAGCAGTTGCTACGTTGACATGAGCATCGACAAGTTCCTCAACACAGTGCGGCTTCACCGACAGTATGGCGGAGAAGAGTCGCAGGCGCAGCTGGCCGCAGCTGCCAGGGCTGACCTGGCGCTGGAAACCCCGGTTACCGTCAAATCGTCTGGCGCTGTCGACATAGGCCATCGTCCAGGGTATTGCTTCTACTACTCGGCCTGCGCCTATGCGTTGCTTGCAATGATCATGACGGGCGTAAGCTCTATTATGATTACATTCAACAAGTCTGACCTATATCTGCGCAACTCGTGCACCCCGCTGCCGCGCACCAAAATGAACCTGCAGCTGGCAGCTGGGCACGGCGTGTTCGCCCTGGGCTGCTGGGCGATACTCGTGCTGTGCAGTTTCGTGTTGCATGGAAAGAGCCTGTTCTCTTCTGGGCTGTTAGGGTTATACTGCCTGAACACCCTAGCATTTGCCGCTGTGTGCGCCTGCATTGGCTTTCTAGTGGGCAACTCCGTGAAGAGCAGTGGTGCACAGGCCGGAGCAATCAACGTGATTACACTGGGCATGAGTTTTCTGGGCGGAGTGTTTGTGCACCAGTCAATCATGAGCAAGTCGGTGCTCGCCGTTGCCAAGTTCCTGCCGTCGTATTGGTTCGTGC
Organism: Clostridia bacterium; assembly: GCA_034926675.1. Lineage (NCBI taxonomy): Bacteria > Bacillati > Bacillota > Clostridia > Clostridia bacterium. Next base: position 77,685 of record JAYFQW010000026.1, read on the forward strand.
GGGCGAACGATGCCATCAGCGAGCTTACCAGGTTCACTGCGGATAGCCTGCGCCCCATCTACGGCAACATCCTGATTCAGCTGGGGTTTGCCGTTGCCATATTCTCGGTGACGCTGTTGCTGAGCAAAGAACGAAGGCTATCCCATCTATAGTGCTGCACCGCCCATAGCAGGCAGATTCAGCAGGCTGCCCGAGCAGGATGCGCCCAGGCCATGGGGCGCCCCTGTGGACCCGTCGAACCTGACCAAGGTGTTCCGCCGGCTTCTCAAGAGCGCCCGCCTGCCAAGGATACGATTTCACGACGTTCGTCACACTCATACACGCCTGGTGCCGAAAGTACGGGCACATCCCAAGATAGTGAGCGTCAAGGACATGACTAACCGGAAGAAGTCAGCCGATCAAATGCGACGCCTGGGCAGATACCCGGGCGTTGTTCATTGCTGCTCTATTGCGACCCCAGAATATGGTGGTTTGCGGATCCGTTTGCATAACACGAAAATCGGCCGAGTGGGAGAATCTCACTGTGGCCTAGACCCCTGATCCCCAAGGTTTGATATGGAATAGCCATATCGGGGCGTACGCACAACATCACCGTTTCCGCGTAGTTCGTGACCATTCTGTGATCATCTCGGGCACCCGGGAGATGAAGTTTAGCCGGCAAAAGAACCTGCAGATCGAGACCTTGCTGAATCATGAGTCGTTGAATGGAGCACTTTGCTGAGATCCCGGGTTGCTGTGCAGTAGTGCTATCATATACTACCTCATGAGTGACAGCGGATGACTGCCACATGATTCTAAATGAGGAGCCATGTTTTGCCAAGTGGTGGTCGATTGGCTCGAATGAAAGTAACAGCGGGCAACACGGAGCGCTGTGATGTGGACGTGGCTTCCTGTGTTCGTACTGAGTTGCAGGGGTTCGATGATGGATGCGTCCATACAAGCGTGCATCCCATGCCGACCATATTGGTAGGCTTATCGATATCCCTAACCACGTATATACTGGCAGAATTGTTGACTCCATCAAGGTTCATAGCTCTGCAACTTATGAAAAGTGCCTTAGCGCGATTCCGGCCAAGGATATTCAAGGGGACTATCTGCAGCCATGCTCTGCGTAACCATGGGATCAGTGTTGAACAGATCGTGGAGTGACTGAACCGATCCTTTTGTGGATGAATCAACTGCGACAGAATTGCAAACTGCATGTCGGTTGTGGCCAAACTCACAGGGACGGGGTACATCGAGTAGGGCGACGCCAAACCGGAGAGTATTAAGGACGGTGTCAAGGCCGGACTACTCGGGCGTGCCCTGCAATCCGTTCCTTCGGTACGTAGTCGCACCGGGTTTTCGCCTCTACCCTGCGGGACCGGAAGGAACGGCAAAATGCCTCCGCGGTACTGCGTTAGCTGGGCGTGTCTACCAGAAATTCGCAACAGGGACTGCCTATGAAGATTAGGCCAACCCCATGACGTCACTGCGTTGGATCCCACAAAAAAGTTTAGCAGGCATACTTATGGTAATCTCATGGCAGCTAATAGAACTTACTGAAACTTCACGTAACGTAACAAGAGGAAATCTGTAGCAAACGCTGAATCGTCAAATCATGAGTTGTTTGCTGCTATCCGACAGAGTCCGACATGGTATATGTTGGTCATAATGCCAGTGGATACGTTGGTCACAGCGGAGGCGAGATGACCTTGGCAATTGGGCACATCCAGGAGGGCAAAGGAGACGGGCGGATCCTTGAGCGCAGGACCCTCCGGAGCGCGCTTTCGTCATGCATGGTCTTAGTGTGGGGCTTGGCCGTATGCATCGTTTGCAGCATGACGATCGTCGCCCATTCGAGCAGCACACGCGCTTGCGCCACCGGGTATCTTTTCTTCAGTCCTGCTTGCTCAGCCTGCGATAGAGCTCTGCGTGTCTGTGCGAAAGCAGAGAAAGAGCACCGCGGCGCTGCCGGGGATGACCCACTATCGGCTTGTCGAGCACTCTGGGCGCTTGCCGCCCTCTCCCACGGTGTGGATTGCAGAGTGCGATGGTAAGGTGGTGTTTGACCAGAGGAGTTATGACTCTGGGCTGGTCGAGGCCATTGTGGCAGTGGTAGACCGGCAAAAGAATTGACCAGAACGATGAATTCCTAATCCCTGCTGAAGAATCTCCACCCATCGCAGCCCTTCCAGTTGGTGCAAAACTGCACGTTGTCCACCTCGATGGGAGTGTTAAGGTGTACAAGGCATCGCTTTCAGGGGGGCCACAGCCAGTGGAATAGACTCTTTCTTCGGAGGTGTCGACGCTTGATCAGGTTGCATGAGGTAACGAGGGAGTATCGGACTCATGGAGAGTTGGTGCGGGTTCTGGGCCCCGTCAATCTGGAGATTCCAGAGGGTCAGGCAGTGGCGGTGGTCGGTCCATCAGGAGCTGGCAAGAGCACCCTGCTCTCAGTGCTTGGGCTGTTGGATCGCCCCACAAGAGGAACGTACCGACTTGGGGCCATGGATGTGACGGAGCTATCCGAGACCCAACGAGCTGAGATGCGCCGAGATACAATAGGTTTCGTGTTTCAGCGCTACAACCTCCTTGACGAGCTTTCCGTGGTCCAAAACGTGGCATTGCCCCTATTATACCGAGGTTGGTCCGCTGTCAAACGCCGCGACGCCGCGCAGCGGGCCATCAACCGAGTGGGCCTTGCCGGCAAGGAGCGCCTCAGGCCCTCTCAGCTCTCAGGTGGCGAACAGCAGCGCGCTGCAATAGCGCGTGCTGTGGTGGGTAGACCCCAGGTGATACTGTGCGATGAACCCACAGGCAACCTGGATTCGAACACCGGGCGATTGGTGATGGACCTACTCCTTGAGATTCATCGTGATGCTGCTGACAGCGTGCTAGTTGTCGTAACTCACAACAGAGACGTGGCCATGGCACTTGATCGGATTCTGGTGATTCAGGATGGCAGGGTAACTCGGGCAGGCGCGCCCCAGGAGGTGTTGACGCGGTGAACTCCGGGATCACGGAGGACATTCTGGCAGGATTTCGCGGGCAACTGCGACGCAACTTCTGGGGCATTCTGCTTCTGTGGTTTGGGCTAACCATCTCCACAGCGACGCTCTCGTTGGGCCTGGGAATGGCTCAGTCCACCTATGGCAGCATGATTGGCCGCCTGCCAGGTGATCTGGATCGGTTGTACTACATCAAAGCCACAGAGGCCTCCGACATGTCGGGATCCGACGCACCGTCAGCGCCTATCCAGCGACGAACAGTCCGGGACGCCTTCACTCCAGCGGCGCTGTCCCACATGGTTAGCGAAGGTGAACTGGAAGGATTCTTCTTCACAGTCACCGGCAGGCCGTTTCTGGTGAAGACGGGCGCTGGCGGTGAGCTGCGGGAAGTTATGGCGGAGCTGATTCTGTATGACGGCTATGCGCCCTTGTATCCTGGCAATGCCGCGGGGGCGTTGGCTCGCGCCAGCGCCGAAGGTGGAATCGCTGTCAACTGCGCCTTCTCTAATCTGAGCGGAGGCCTGCGCGTGGGCGACATGCTTGAGCTCAATCCAGGCCACGCGCTTCCAATCGTGGCGCTAGTCGGTCGCAAGGTGGGCGGCGATCCGAGGTCACGGGTATTCGTTCCTATGCAGGCGTTTCCTCCAGGCGGCGGTTCGCCTGAGGTGGCCGTGTACGCCCCTCACGGTACCCCGTCTGACGAGGTGATAGCCAGATTCCTGCCCATTGTGAAGGGAGTGAGCGCAGATGCAATGGTCCAGGTTATCAGCGGGACCGAACGGTACATTGGCTCGATTCGTGAGGCGCGCATTGTTGCGGCAGTCACTTCGGGAATCGCCGTTCTCGTAGCTGTCGTGGCTTTCGTGAACGCAGGTAGTTTCGCTTCGCTCTGGGTGAGCGAGAGGACTCGCGGACTCGCTCTTAGACGAGCCGTCGGAGCAACGCCCAGGTTGATCGCTGCCTACATAATGTCCGATCTCGTCCTCATTACCGTAGTATCGCTGGTCGCGGGATATGTGCTGGTGTGGGTTGTCTGGAGGTTCTGGCTCAGCGCACACAGAATTGCCGCGGTCACTTGGGCGGGTCTGGCTGGGACCTGCCTTATTATGATGGCCGGAACGATGGTCCTCGGAGCATATCTATGCCGTTCGGTCAGCCGGCACGAGCCGGGAACTCTGCTGAGAGGTGCGATGTGATGAGTAAGCAGGGCAACATACGTTCGGCGATCGTCTCTTTTGCCGCAGCGCTGGAGATGCTCAGGGGCCGACGCGCACGGGTGCTGCTGATGATGCTTCAGTTCACCATCGGCTTTTGCGCTCTCGCAGTCCTCGCAGTCCTCATCGTTAAGTCGAGTGCTGTGGTCCGGGCCATGGAGCTTACGTTCAACCCGACAAATGTGTTGGGGCTCGGGAATTACATCACCGACTCTGCGCGTCGCACGTCTACGGAGGCCATAGTGCCCGACGAGATCCCGGCTCTTGAGGCCGTGCCAGGCGTAAGGCGGGCGGCTGTGTTCTGGGACGGTTTGGCTTTCATGTCGACGGGAGCGGACGGGCCGGAGCGCCCCATCAAGATCTACCTTGTGAACGATGCCTTCGAGAGCCTTGTCCGTCTCCGAGTGACCAAGCGCTTTTCGCCGGACGTGCCGGAGCGTGTGACCGGAAGCAGCGAAGCCGGGGACGCGTGGGCGTTCCTTACGAACGTGGCTTTGGCAGAGCTGGCCGGCCCGGGCGGCGTGATTCCCGATACGGTCGTCTTTCGACTCGCCCCTGACGAGTACGTACGCTCGGTGCGCCTTGCAGGGACGGTTGCTGACCCGACAGCTGGATGGCCAGAGTGTTCAGCCAGGCTTGATGAGTTCGCACAGGGTGTTCCTGCCCTGGTGATGGACTTCGGGCAAGTGGCGATGTGGGCCGGGCCAGCGGCGTTCCCCGATTTTTCGAACTCGGTTTGGCTGGTCCTGGAGGACCGAGCCGATGCCGATACTGTGGGCGAAGCCGTCAACCAGTGGTATTCTGATACTCACCCTGACACAGGGCACTACATTGGCATCCTTTCTATCAAAGACGCGATTGCAGAGTGCGCCTTGATCAAGCAGCCGCCCGTGATTGCGGCAGCGGGGCTGTCAGCGCTGCTCTTGATCTTGACTGGGCTCGGCTTCGCCGGGCACACCATGTACACGGCAAGCGCTCGGCGTTCGGAATGGGCGCTTCGCATGGCGGTGGGCGCAACCCGAGGGCACTTGGTCGCCCAGGTCATCATCGAGACGTTCCTGGTCATCCTGGTGTCTGCGGCCATAGGTACTGCTCTTGTAGCAGGGTTCGTGCCGATGATCACACGAGGAGGGGGGTGGTGGCAGAGCACAAGATGGGTGGGCTCGACCGCCGTCGCCGTAGTCGCTGCATTGGCGGTACTATGCGCACTCGCCGCGGCATATCCCGTGCACCGAGTTTCGCGGGAGGAGCCTTCATCGATTCTCAAGGAAGACCTGTGAGCGTGTCACGTTGGTGTCGGTCATCACCGATTCTCAGGCGTTTCGAGAAATCGACGCCATCGTGCCTGGCTCCATCGACCTCACATCGTTCTCAATTCTCTTCTCTCGTCACAAAGGCGGCCTCGAACTGCTCGCCAGGGGTGCGCGCCATTGAGTCTTTGGAGCGCGGCGACAGCGTGCTCATAGTCGAAGCGTGCACACACCACCCCATTGACGATGACATGGGCACTGTGAAGGTTCCAATCGGAAAGTCGGCGGCGAGCTGGCTTTCGAGTGGCGCCGCGGAGCTGATTGCCCTGCTGACCTAGCCCGATTCAAATTGGCGATGCACTGTGGCGGATGTGCGCTGAACCGGCGGGAAATGGTATCGCGCGTTGGCGCAGTGGAAGCGGTTTTCTTGCGGGATTGTGATGTAGACCGCCGGCGATACTCCCAGAGCCCGGAACATCTTATCCGGGAACAGTTTTGATTCAGAAAGCAGCCGACTGCCATCAGGAACAGGAATTCTGAATGCGTGCTCCGATGGGCAAAAGACGTTCCTGTCAACGCTGACTGAGTTCTACATTGAGGCTCGATACCCTGGTGATCGGCTGCAGCTGGGCGCCGTCTGCAACCGGGAGTTTGCCGAAACGCTTTTGGCCAGCACTGAGGAGATGGTCGAATGGATCGAGAGCCAGTTGAGAGAGTGATACAGGGATATATAGAAGTCCTCAGGCAGCGCAATGTGAGGGTCGTGCAAGCGATTCTGTTTGGTTCGCATGCGCTCGGAACCGCCGACGAGGACAGCGATATCGATCTGGCGATTATCTCGCCTGACCTGGGGCGTGATCGGTTCTCCGAGAGATGAAACGTTATCGAAGCATACCGGCACTGCTGCCAGTCCTATGCCTTCTGGTCGGTCTTTTTCCGGTCCAGGCCTACGCTGATGCGGCGCATCTTCAAACGCCCTCCGGCATAGCTTATGAGGATCTGGAAGCTGAACTACATCGAGGAAAATCAGGCGACCACCGACGGCGTGTACACTGCGGTTTTTCAAAACCAGCAAACGCTGAGTGAAATCAGCTATGGCCAGATGAAGCGGATATCAGAACCTATCTGTCGGAAGGCTTTCTTTCGAAGCTCTCCTTTGATGCGCCCATCACCATGCTCCACCTGATGAACCACACCGCGGGCTTTGAAGAGACCACCTTGCTGCTATTCGTTGGCGTACGCCTTGATCTGTTCCAACAGCAGCTTCATCCTTGGTCGTGCCTTCTCGTCAACATAGCTGAGTAGCTGTGCAGCTATCTTGGTCAGAGAGCCCGAGAAGCCAACTTCCATTGGCGCCTTCGTCCAATCCCAGGGAGAAGTCTCTTGAACCACGGGAGGGTTGTGCTGAAGTCGCTGTGGGTTATTCAGTCGTGACGAGCAGCGGACTCAATTATCCGCTATCCGCCGCGCAGTCCGATAACCATTTGATAGCACAGCACCATTCTGCTTGAGGATGAAATCCCGATATGCCTTCTCTTGGCCGCTGGCAGCTACACTGGGCAGAGATCTAGAGTCCCGCCCGATCTTCCGGGTTCCAATACTCTCAGGGCGCATGCATCAGGGGCGCCATGCCTATTGACAGCGAAGCAAGTGCGAGCTATCATGCATATAGATAAACGTCAATAGCATTGAAGAACATCGATATGGGGTGCGCAAACATGAAGCTGGGCTATGCTGAGTCGTCACTGATTTTCAGGGCATTGTCGGACGAAACGCGCCTGCGGACGCTGAACATGCTCTCCTCGGGGGAGCTATGTGCCTGCGAGATTCTTGAGAGTTTCCGCATCACTCAGCCGACGCTCTCCTATCACATGAACATCCTGTGCGACGCTGGGCTGGTGAGCGCTCGTAGAGACGGGGCCTGGGTGAGATATTCTCTGAACAGGGAGAAACTGCAGGCTCTGAAGGGCTTTATTGACGATGCTGTCGGCGCCGATTCCGGCGAAGAACACCAGTGAACGAAGGGAAGATGATCTGATATGGCCTTGCTTGGCTGGCTTAATGATCAATTGCTCAAGATGGAGTGGCTTTCGAATCTAGTAGCGCAGTTGGTTGAACATGTATTCAGGCTGGATATTGGGAGCCGGCTTGGGGGCAGCATCCACTTTTTCATCTATGACGCCATAAAGATTATCGTGCTTCTTTCGGCGCTGGTGTTCGGCATCTCCTACATTCAGAGCTTCTTCCCGCCCGAGCGCACGAAGAAGATATTGGGCAGGTTCAACGGTATCACCGCCAACATTCTTGGAGCGCTGCTTGGCACAGTGACCCCGTTCTGCTCATGCTCATCTATCCCTCTGTTCATTGGTTTCACCAATGCCGGATTACCATTGGGCGTCACGTTCTCGTTCCTGATTTCCTCGCCGCTGGTGGATTTGGCCTCGTTGATTCTACTGGCGAGCATCTTTGGCTGGCCAACGGCAATTGCGTACGTAATCGTTGGCATCGTTCTCGCCGTTGCAGCAGGGACCATCATCGGCAATTCGAAGCTGGAGAAGTACGTAGAGCCGTTCGTGTTCAGCACGATATCGAGCTCAGCCGGTTCCGACGAACAAACGCTCTCGACCCGCGAGAGGCTGATCTATTCAAGGGATCAAGCGGTAGGAATCCTGAGCAACGTGTGGATATATGTACTGGTAGGCGTCGGCATCGGCGCTGCGATCCACAACTGGATACCCGAGGCCATGATATCTGCCGTGCTTGGCCAGGACAAGTGGTATTCAGTTCTGCTGGCAACCGTAGTGGGAGTGCCAATGTATGCCGACATATTTGGAACATTGCCCATAGCTGAGGCTCTGGTGGCGAAGGGTGTTGGGCTGGGCACTGCGCTGTCGTTCATGATGGGCGTGACGGCGCTGTCGCTCCCGTCCATCATAATGCTGAAGAGGGTGGTCAAGTCCAGGCTTTTGGTCATATTCGTAGGAATGGTCACCGTGGGAATTATGATCATCGGCTACGCGTTCAATGCGTTTGGACATCTCTTCGTCTAGGTCCCAATGGTAGGCCGTAATGGACTCGCGAGTGGGAGGAGGAAGCACTCGATGAATTGGGCGAAGGCATCGAAGATACTAGTATCCGTCCTGATCATGCTTGCAGTAGCAGGCATTTGGTGGTTGAAGAACCCCCAAGACGGATCAAACGGCGCCGGCGGCTCGGGAGTAGAGGACAGCAACCCCGACTTCGCTCTGCATGTCACGGAGAAGATCAATCTTGAGGAACTGAAGTCTTATGGCATCCCCATAGTGATCGACTTCGGCGCCGATTCCTGCATTCCGTGCAAGGAGATGGCTCCAGTACTCAGGCAGCTTAACGAGGAGCTTCGTGGAAAAGCCATAGTCAAGTTCGTTGACGTATGGAAGTACCCGAGCCTGGTCGAGGGCTACCCTGTGTCGGTTATTCCTACTCAGGTGTTTGTAGATTCCGACGGCAAACCCTATGTGCCGGAAGATCCCGACTCTCTGGGCCTGAAGATGTACTCTACGAAGGATACCAATGAGCATGTGTTCACCACTCATGAAGGAGGACTGACCAAGGATCAGCTTCTATCAGTGTTAAAGGGGATGGGCCTGGAGCGATGAACGCTCTTGTGAACCGGTGGCTCGAGTGGTTCTCGTCTTCCATTTCCACGAACGCATGGCTAGCGCCGGTGTTCGCACTTCTGGCGGGGGTGCTTACATCGTTCACTCCGTGCGCGCTCGCAAGTGTTCCTCTGGTGATAGGGTACGTGGGGGGCACGGCACAGCGGGATGTGAGGAAGGCCTTCTGGCTATCTGCCGCCTTCTCGGCGGGGATGGCGGTCACGTTTACCGTGCTCGGAACTGCTGCCTCACTGTTGGGCAGGCTCATGCAGGGCACTGGGGGCTGGTGGTATCTGGCTCTCGGGGCTCTGATGGTCCTGATGGCGCTCCAAACCTGGGAGATCTTTAGCTTCATCCCGTCCACGTATGCGATGAGCAGAATCACCAGGCGCGGATTCCTGGGGGCGTTTCTCGCCGGAGTGTTGGGCGGTTTCTTCTCTTCTCCCTGCGCAACCCCGGTTCTGGTTGTTCTGCTCGGGATTGTGGCAAGGGAAGGCAGTATGGCGTGGGGTATGATGCTTCTGCTGTTGTATTCAATCGGGCATAGCGTGTTGGTGATGGTAGCCGGTACGTCTGTCGGATTCGTTCAGCGGCTGTCATCCAGCAAACGATACGGCGCGCTCAGCAATGTGCTGAGGATTGGTATGGGAGCAGTGATGCTGCTGATAGCGTTCTACATGTTCTACTTAGGATTCTAGGAGGTAGAGTGTCATGGTTATCAAGGTATTGGGTTCATGCTGTGGGAACTGCACCGCTCTGATGGAGAACACCAAGATTGCCCTTGCGGAACTGGGGATGGATTGCGCAGTGGAGAAGGTAACTGACTTCGCCGAAATAGCCAAATACGGGGTAATGTCCATCCCGGCTCTCGTTATTGACGAAAAGGTCGTATCCCTTGGCAAGGTGCTGAAACCCAAGGAGATCGTGAAGATTCTGGAAGGTGCGGCAAGGTGAGCGGCGGTTGCTGTTCAGAGGGCGCATCCCGCTGTTGCCCAAGGCAGGAACGCCCTAGAGTTGCGATCGATTTCTTGTACCTGGACCTGAACGTGTGCACCAGGTGCATGGGCACTGATGCCAACCTTGACGCAGCCATTGCCGATGTGTCGGGCGTGCTGAAGGCGGCCGGGTTTGACGTAGTGGTGAACAAGGTCAACATCACCTCAAGGGAACTGGCCGCCAGGTACGAGTTCGTGAGTTCGCCTACGATCAGAGTGAACGGCAGGGACATTCAGCCTGACGTGAGGGAATCGGCCTGTGAAAGCTGTGGCGACCTATGTGGAGATAGTGTGGACTGCAGGGTCTGGACGCATGACGGAACAGAACACACAGTACCTCCCAGGGAATTCATAGTCAACGCGATCCTGCGGGAGGTCTATTCGGATACGCGGACTTCAGCTCAGGATGCGCACGAGTACCGAATGCCTCATAACCTTGAGGTATTCTTCCGGGGACGCTAGGTTCTGCTCGGGGCAGCGGAGAGCCATCTGAACCTGGTCTGTGTGCGGGTTGCCATTGCGGCCTATATGGCCGGATGGCAAGATAGCCATGTAAAGGCAGTTCTGAGATTGTGAAGGTGAATAGGGTGACCACATCTGATGCCAAAGCCGTTGATCGGAGAGACAGCGGTGGATTTGGCTTTTTCGAGAGGTGACTCACGGCGGCGATGCGGGGCAGAAGCCTGCTGGTAGCTGCGACTGCTCGTGCGGTCAGTATTGACGGTATCGAGATCAGGGGCGTGCTCAACGCGGAGTGCGCCCCTGATGTTTTCGGCCCATATAAAGGAAGCAGTCTCCATTTGCAGGCCTGCAAATCGGCTGAAAAAACCTTCAACCCTGTGCCGTCAGGGTGCCTATGTGCCGCGACCGGCGGTTGTGCCGCCGGCAGAGGCCATTCGGCGCCCCCGGGACCAGGCGTGAATCGGGGTGGAGTGGATTCGAGGGGACAGCGGATGCCGTCCC
>JAYFQW010000027.1 GCA_034926675.1 Clostridia bacterium
TGGCCTGTCGATACTCATGTCCATGCAGGCGGCCCCGGACGACGCATTCCTGCGTACGCCCGGGGCCTATGTCATCAGGCTTTGCGCCGGCCTGGCTTCGGCTTCTGATGCGCTGGCTTGATCAGCATGCGAGGCGCGGGATTCCGGCTCTAGCTCTCAGGGCTTGAAGCGGGGGTCTCGCCGAGCTGCACAGTGATGTACAGTTTCTGGTTTCCACGCCAAACCCACATGAGCAGACGGTCTCCGATCTTCATCTTCCTGACCTCTTCCGCGAGGGACATCTCGGGGGTGACCTTCTTGCCATTGACCTCTCGAATTACGTCTTCCCTCCGAATTCCTGCCTTCTCAGCGGGGCTTCCAGCTACAACGTCGGTGATGAGCACTCCATTGGAATCAGGCAGTTTCAGTTGCTGCGCGAGTTCATCGTTGAGCTGTTGGTACCAAACCCCGATCCAGGGCCTCATTATCTTGCCGTAAGCCACGAGGTCGCTCACAACGTCTTTGATGGAGTCGATGGCGATAGCGAACCCGATGCCCTGCGCGTAAGGCATTATGGCCGTGTTTATGCCGATTACCTTTCCATCAATGTTGATCAGAGGTCCACCGCTGTTGCCTGCGTTGATCGCCGCATCAGTCTGGATCAGATCCCCGGTGGCGAGCACCGTGCCATCGCCGTTCGGAAGCTGCCTGCCGAGAGCGCTGACGATTCCGGCGGTCACTGTATGGTCGAATCCATATGGGTTTCCGATGGCAACTACCCAGTCGCCAGGTCGGAGACCCTGAGATGAACCAAGCTGCGCAACTGGCAGGCCATGCGCGTCGATCTTGATGACCGCTATGTCGAACTCCTTGTGGGAGCCAATCACCTTGGCATCGGCCTTCTTGCCGTCGGTGAGGGTGACCTGAATCTTATCTGCGCCCTCAACCACGTGGTAGTTGGTGACTATATGCCCGTCAGGGCTGATTATGAACCCGGATCCCGAGCCGCTCTCTGGTTCGCTGCGCTGGAGTCCGTTGAGAAAATCGTCAAGGAAAGGCGTAAACAGCTGGTTGCCTGACTCCGACTGCCTTTGGGAAGATGATCTCTGAGAGGCAGCCTTTGTGATGTCGATCCTCACCACCGTTGGAGCGACTGCAGCGGCGACGTCGGCTAAAGAAGGAAGCGACGCGACCGGAGCAGAAGTCAACAATGGGGCCGAAGCCGGGATCACAGCGGCCGCAGGACTCTGCCCGACGGTTGCCGCCGCTGAAGCGGCAACGGCAGCAGCGTCTCCCCTCCTGTTCGGGAACACGTAGGATACGACCACAACTGATGTGATCAAACTGCTCACTATTCCAACCACAACAAGTGGCAAGTATCTCTTCCAGGTTGCATTGCTCATTTGTTGTCCCTCCATTCCGTGTATGGTGAAGGCCAAGGCAGCGTCGTGCTGGGGTCATCCAGAGTAAGCTCGTTCTGGTGAACACCCTCGTATAGATCTGACAATGGCCATGACAGCCCTGCAGAAGCCGGACGCAGGCTGGGCTGGAGTGAGCTCGTGAGCCAGCCGTCGCTGGTGTTCAGCAGTTCAAGCCTGGCAAGCGAGCTTGCTGGCTTTGCCGAATATGTCTGCCCACTGGCAGTGGTGAAAGTCGATTGAACAGCTGGGGCCTTGCCCCTCGCGCCTACTGCTATACCAGGACCGGCTGCGGTTCCGAAGAAGCTGACGCCGAAGATCATCTGCACCAGCGGAATCGCTATTGCTGTACCCGCAATTGCCGCCGGCGCCACCAATTTCACGAAGCCCAGCGCTAGATTCCACCTGCCCCTGAAGCCTCGCGGACGCGATGGATCAAGTGAGAACGATGCTGAGGTGATACTGCGTTCTACGTTGAACCACAGATCTTCTGGGACTTTCGCTGCTGGCATAGACCCGAGAGCCGATTTGACCCGCGTCATCGAGTCGTAGAGGGCCATACAGTCGGAGCACACCGCTAGGTGCTGGCGAACCCTTCGCTTCTCATCCTCCGATAGCTCACGATCGATGTAAGCCGATATCATGCGTTCTGCCATGTTGCACGTCAATTCGGTCTCACCTCCCCATATCTCTCTGCGAGGCAGGGAGAGATCAGATCCCTGAGGCTGCGCCGCGCGCGATGTATGCGTGACCGAACGGTGCCGATTGAAGTCCCCATTATCTGGGCTATCTCCTCGTAGGAGAATCCCTCAACATCGCACAGTATCACGGCCATTCTGAACTCGGCGGGGATGGCCGCCAGCGCCATTTGGATGCACTCATCGATATGCGTGCGGTCGTATATGATCTCTGGATCTGCCGACACATCGGGTATCTCTCTCGCTATCTCGTCCCCCTCGGATGTCGAGATGCGCTGGTCAAGCGATTCCATGTATGGCGTTCGCTTTCGGCGGCGAAGCTCGTCGATATACAGGTTAGTCACTATTCTGTACAGCCACTTGTCGAAGGAGGTTCCGCGCCTGTAACTGTCGAACGACCGGTAAGCGCGGACGAAGGCTTCCTGCGCCAGATCCTGCGCTTCCTGTGGGTTGCCGGTCATGCGGAGCGCGATGTTGTATACGGATCTCTGGTACCTGTTAACCAGAGACTCAAATTCCGCTGCCTGCGATACAGGCTCGGCCACTCCTGCAAGCGCATGTTCGTTTACCAAGTGCACCACCTGTTTCTGTTCCCTCCGGGGTGATTCAGTGAATAGTAACGTCTGCGGTCCGCCGAAGTTCCCAACCTGATTATACGCTCTGACTGCGCCGGGGACGAGTGTTCAACTGTTCCACGATGGGAATTCGATGGGAATGCTCGACCTCCTGCCTGGGCTGGAGCGGGCCGGATGTGATGATGGCCGGCTCTGATATGGTGTTGAGCTCTAGGACGGCATGCACTGGAGGATGAGGCGAATTGAGTGGCGAGGATCGCGAGGCGGGATCCGGCGAACCGACATCTCCCCATCTGTCTGCCAGGGCAGTGCCTGCGCAGGTCGTGGAGGTTGTCGTGGGGCTTCGTCGGCACGGACACGCCGCATTCATCACCGGAGGGGCGGTGCGCGACATGGTCATCGGCGGCCGGGTTCCGGAGGATTGGGACGTGGCCACATCTGCCCTTCCAGATGCGGTGCAGGCGATATTCGATCATACTGTTCCGACCGGGCTTCTGCATGGGACTCTCACCGTCGTACATGACGGCATGTGCATCGAAGTCACCACCTACCGTGCGGACGGCCCGTATCTTGACGGTCGTCACCCGGAGTATGTGGAGTTCCTTGGGGACATTGAGGGCGATCTCGCCAGACGGGATTTCACAGTGAATGCTATGGCCTTCGATCCAATCACAGAAGGTCTCATCGATCCGTTCGGTGGTCAATCAGATATCCAGGCTCGAGTGATTCGGACCGTGGGGCCTCCTGAAGACAGGTTCAGGGAGGATCGGCTCAGGGTGATGCGGGCGGTGCGATTCGCGGCAGGCCTAGGGTTCGATGTGGAGGCTGCCACCCTGGAGAGTGTGGCGGCGTTCGCGCCGCGTATAACCGAAGTCTCAGTTGAACGGATCACCGATGAGATTCTGAAGATGCTCCGGGGCCCTGCTCCTGCCAGAGGTTTTCGGCTGATGAAACAGACGGGGCTTCTTCATTACATTATCCCCGAGCTAGACCTCGCCCCCGCGGATGATCTTGAGATGGCCATCTGCACCTGTCAGCTTGCCCCTGCGGATGTGGAAATCCGCCTGGCTGCGCTTCTTCGCGCGGCGATCCCTCGGCAGTCTGCGGCTCTGGCGAGGCTGCGTCTGCCGAACGCCACTGTACGGAGAGTGGAGAAGCTAGTTCAATATGATGGGCGGCTGGAAACTTGCGAATTCGCCCGCTCCGCGCCAGGGCTCAGGCGCCTTGCAGCTCAGGCTGGCCGTGGGTTCCTTGTGGATCTCGCCTGGCTTGCCGAGGCGCGCCTTTCTGCGGCAAGCCAGGTCGTGCCGGTACAGGATGGCAAGGGCTTTCCGGGCACTCTACGCCCTCCGGTCGCACAAGGCCTTGTAGCTGCAGCCCGCCAGGCGATCTCCTCTGGCGCGCCTATGGGAGTGGAGGATCTCGCCGTTACAGGCGGCGACGTCATGCGCACCCTTGGGATCAAACCTGGCCCAGAGGTTAGGCGGGTGCTGCTCAGCCTTCTGGATGCTGCCCTGGATGACCCGTCGGTCAACAACCGAGATGCTCTTCTCGCGATGATGCCCGCCGCAGCGGCAAGGGTTCGTGATTCATAGGATTACCGTGCCATGCCACTGCTCAAGCTAGAATGAAGCGGCTGATCTACGCCGTGTGGAGGCGATATCGTGCGTGTGGTGGTTGCGCCCGACTCATTCAAAGGAAGCCTTACGGCGGCCGAGGTGTGCCAGGGAGTTGAGGACGGATTCCGGAGGGTCTTCCCTGATGCGGACATCGTGTCGATTCCAATGGCCGATGGTGGAGAGGGGACCGTGCAATCCCTGGTCGATGCCACTGGCGGTAGGATTGTGGAGCGCGAGGCAAGGGGCCCGCTCGGCGCCCCGGTCAAGGCGTTCTACGGAATTCTGGGGGATGGCGCGACGGCAGTCATCGAAATGGCCTCCGCATCCGGGCTTCCGCTTGTGGAAAGCGGCCGGCGAAATCCCCTGATAGCAACCACTTGGGGAACGGGAGAACTCATATCCGCCGCGCTTGACGAAGGCTGCAGGCGGTTCATCGTTGGAATAGGCGGCAGCGCTACGAACGATGGCGGGGCAGGTGCAGCGCAGGCCCTCGGCGCCCACCTCCTCGATTCCGATGGCATGGAGATCGGGCCCGGCGGCGCAGAACTCTCCCGGCTTGCTCGTATCGATCTATCTCGCATGGATCCGCGGGTGATGGAATCGGAGTTCGTTGTGGCGTGCGATGTGGACAACCCTCTCACAGGCCCTAGAGGGGCGTCTGCAGTATATGGGCCGCAGAAGGGCGCCACGCCTGAGATGGTGAGGAAGCTCGACGATGCGCTCCGCAACTACTCCGGGATCATCCTGCGCGATCTGGGCATGGATATAAATGGCATGCCCGGAGCAGGCGCCGCCGGGGGCCTAGGCGGAGGGCTTGTGGCATTTGCCCATGCCACGCTGAGGCGCGGCGTTCACATCGTGCGCGATACTACCCAGCTTCGTGAGAAGATGGTCGGCGCCGATCTGGTGATCACGGGCGAAGGGCGAATCGATTTCCAGACCTTATACGGAAAGACGCCGATGGGTGTGGCTGAGGTCGCCGCGGAGCTCAGGATCCCAGTTGTTGTGATCGCGGGGTCAATCTCCGATGATGCCAGGGGCCTCTACGATCACGGAATCGGCGCCCTGCTTACGATAGTGAAAGGCCCCTGCACTGTGGACCAGGCTATCGAACGGGCAGAGGCGCTGGTTCGAGATGCTGCGGAGACTCTAGCACGGATCTGGGCCCTCCGTGCAGGGAAGATCGAGTGATTTACCTCCATCACCTGGGAGGAATGTAGAATGGCAACACCAGTCCAGGAGCATGTGCTCGCGGGTATCGCAGGCAAGCGCGCCGCGGTGATCGGTATGGGAGTGACCAACACTCCACTCGTGCGCTTCCTCGTTCGCGCAGGTGTGCGGGTCACGGCGTGCGACCGCAAGCCCGAGGCTGAACTCTCGGCCGAGATCGCGGCGCTGTCGGGGCTTGGCGTGGAGTTTGCGCTAGGTACTTCTTACCTCGATGACCTTGACGGCTTCGATATCCTGTACCTATCTCCAGGGGTCAATCCGAATCAGCCTGAGATCGAGGCGGCCCATGCCCAGGGTGCGGCGTTTGGCTCAGAGATCGATCTCGTGTTGCGCCTGTCCTCTGCACCTGTTATCGGGATAACCGGGAGCTCCGGCAAGACTACGACTACGACTCTCACTGGACTGATCCTCCGGGAAGACGCAAGAAGGTTCCACCCGGAGAGGACAGTGCATGTTGGGGGCAATATCGGAACGCCCCTGATCGATAGGGTAATGAGCGTTGGCAGGGATGATCTCATAGTGCTTGAGCTGAGCAGTTTCCAGCTCAGGCCTTTGCGGATCAGCCCCCATATCGGAGCTGTGCTGAACATCACCCCGAATCATCTGGATATCCACCCGGACATGGAGGACTACATCTCATCAAAAGAGAACATCGTCAAGTGCCAAACTGAAGACGATTGGGGCGTATTCGGCGCCGACAACGCGCCATCTCTGAGCATGTCGGAGAGGGCGCCAGGCCAGGTAATGCTGTTCTCCGCAGAGCACCCGGTTCCGCGGGGCGCATTCCTCCGGGGCGATTCGCTCATTCTTCGGGGGCCAGAGGGTGATGAGTCAGAAGCAGCCGTGGTTCACCGAAACGAGATACTCCTGCCAGGGCTGCATAATGTCCAGAACATCCTGGCTGCGATGACGGTGTGCGCCGGAGCGGGCGCCGACAGAAGATCAATGGCCGAGGTCATAAGGACCTTCAAGGGAGTGGAGCACAGGCTTGAGAAGGCGGGGATGTCGGGAGGCGTTGAGTACATCAACGATTCCATTGCCACAACTCCAGCCCGCACCATGGCGGCGCTTCGCGCAGTGGAAACTCCAATCGTCCTTATTGCAGGCGGCTACGATAAACGCCTTCCCTTCGATGAGATGGCGGATCTTGCCATAGGGCATGTGCACACCCTGGTCCTTGTGGGCGTGACGGCCGACAAAATAGAGCAGGCCTTCGCCTCTTCTGCTGCTCGCAGAGGAGTCGCCCCCCCGGCCGTGATCCGCAGTAACACGTTTCGCGATGCTGTTCATGCTGCGCGTGAGGCTGCAAGCCCAGGCGACACGGTGCTTCTCTCACCTGCCTGTGCAAGCTACGGCATGTTCAGGAATTTCGAAGAGCGAGGCCGGATGTTCAAGGAGATCGTCCGCCAGTTCCCTGGGTAGTTGTGGGCGGTGTCGACGGGGCTCTGGTCATCAGTGGTCCACATATCTCACCCTCTGCGTGAGTAGGATTCATGTAAGCCCACGCAGGGGGTGTTTTGCATGCAAACGCACAGATACGCGAGGGTCAGGAGGCCCGCTCGAACGGCTGCAGAGAGATGCGCCCACAGATCTGCCAGTGGATGCGCCCACAGATCTGCCAGTAGATGCGCGGGAAGAGCAGTCCATCGTTCCGATGCGCCTCAATCCCGGGGCGCTGCCTTGGCGGGCCTGTTCGCAGTGTGCACCCTGGTTTTCGCCGCGGGGATGATCCTCGCCCGACCGGCAGAGTTCGCGCCTTCAGTGATTGCATCGGGCAGAGCTCAGGATGAGCTTGTGCTCAGCATCGATATCGACATGACTAGCGATCCCGGGGATGAGCTTGTGACCTCCAGGAAGATATCGTCAAGCGAGGGCAGCATAGAGCTGTACGCCGCTTCCGATGGCGGCGGGCGCGGCACGGAGGCCCAGGCCTCGAAAAACGCAGTGAACTCCCCCTCCAGCATGGCGCAGATGGGAAAGGGCGGGTATCGTCGGCTTGCACAGGTGGACGCAGGCCCAGTGGTGGAGATGGCGCCGGTGATTCTGGCGGCGCCCGGCTCAGATGGAGCAGCCAGGCCGGTGTGGGGATCTCTGATTCTGGCCCACGCAGAGTACGACCAGACAATGGGAGCGATGAGCAAGTCCAGAGTGTCCACTGCCTATGCGTGGAATGGCGTTAACCTTGCAGAGGTGTGGTCAGCTGCGACGGCCTCGGAGTCGGTATGGAATACGAGCTGGGGCCAACCGAGTGCGGACGCAATGAGCTCGTGGGCATGGAGGCGCGTTCGCGGGGAGACGCCGCTGGCGCAGCCAGGCGCAGCGATCGGGGCGTCCGGCAGCGGCGGTGATGGAAAGGCCGACTCCAGCGCCAGGCTTGGTCCGGGCAACTGGGTTAGGCTTGCAGGCTCCTGCCGGGTGGAGTTCGTAAAGGGCAGTGTTCCGGTGGTGGTGCTCAGGTCCTTTCAGGAGTACCAGTCGTACAGCGAGAAGACCGATTCCTTTTCCACAATCCGTTCCCGCAATGTGACCGCCGCATATTGCTGGAGCGACAGATGGGGAAGCTTCATCCGTTCTGAAGGATCCATCGGCAGCGCCGGAACGACGGGAATGGATTACCCGGGCGCAGGGGGAGGATTCCGGATCCCCCCTGGCGCCGAGGCGGCCATCCTTGAACTGGAGCGTGAGTGCCCGGAAGGGCTGGCATTCCCAGCCCCATATCTCGCACGCATCAAGCTCAGAGACGGAAGGCGCTGCTTTGTGCGAGAGGACGACATATTGGCATCGGCAGTCCACTCCATGGTATAATGCAGCTATATGACCAGTTCACGCCCAATAAAAGAAGACACAGAGGGGAGTGGTCCCATGCCTGCGACTATCATCGATGGGAAAGCTGTGGCCGCGTTAATCCGGAAGGGCGCTGCTTCGAAGGCCGCTTTGTTCGTCCAGGAGTCTCATCGCGCACCTGGGCTTGCAGTCGTTATCGTGGGGGAGAATCCCGCGTCCCGCATCTACGTGAACAACAAGAAGAAGGCGTGCGCCGAGTGCGGAATATACTCGGAGGAGCATTCGCTATCTGCCGCAACTACCGAAGATGAACTGCTGAACCTGGTGAGAAGGCTGAACTCCGATCCACGCATCGATGGCATACTGGTGCAGCTTCCGCTTCCCGATCACATCTCCGATGACAAGGTCATTGAGGCCATCGATCCGGCCAAGGATGTGGACGGTTTCCACCCCACAAACGTGGGGAGGATGGTCGTGGGCAAGCCTAGTCTGCGCCCATGTACGCCCGCTGGGATCATGGAGCTTATCAAGCGCACTGGAATCGATCTGAAGGGGAAGCGCGCCGTAGTTGTGGGCAGGAGCAACATCGTGGGAAAGCCAGTCTCCCTCATGCTGCTTGCCGAGCATGCTACTGTGACAATATGCCATTCCAGAACCGCCGATCTCCCTGGAGTATGCCGCGAGGGAGATGTGCTTGTAGCCGCAGTGGGCAAGCCTGAGATGATCAAGGCAGACTGGATCAAGCCAGGAGCGGTGGTAATCGATGTGGGAGTGAATAGGCTCGCCGACAAGAGAGTGGTCGGAGATGTCGATTTCGCAGGCGCCTCCAATGTCGCGAGCGCCATCACTCCTGTGCCTGGCGGAGTTGGCCCGATGACCATAGCCATGCTCATGCAGAACTGCGTGGAAGCTGCCTTCGCCGCTAGGAGCTGATGGACGTGTCGGAGCGCGAGTACGAAGTGCTTATCATTGGCTCTGGTCCAGCTGGCCTCTCGGCGGCGCTCAATGCTCGAGTTAGGAACAAGTCGGTGGCAGTCGTGTCCCGCAGGCTCGCAAGCCCATCGTTGGACAAGGCCCCATCCATCGATAACTACCTCGGAGTGGAGAGGATTGGAGGGGCAGATCTCGAGAACAGGTTCATCGAACAGGCGCGTGGGGCAGGGGCATATCTTCTCGAGTGCGATGTGCTTGGCCTGTTCAACCTGGGCGATTCCTTTTCCGCGTTTACCAGTGCAGGGGATTACGGCTGCAAGGCGGTTGTGATCGCTACCGGCGCTGTACAGGCCGCTTCGATTCCAGGCGAATCCCAGTACGTTGGATCTGGAGTGAGTTACTGTGCAACGTGCGACGGCCCTCTGTACCGGGGCAAGCGTGCCGTGGTTCTGGGCTACACAGCTCACGCCGCTGAAGAGGCGAACTTCCTTGCGGAGATCTGCTCCCAAGTGACGTTCGTCGCCGTTCGCGGGGGCAAGGCGGAAGGCGTTCCGGAGCTCAGAGAGGAGATCCGTGTGGTGCGCGGCCCGGCGAAGGCGATCCACGGCGCCGTGTCGGTGACTGGAGTGGAGATAGAGGGAGAGACGATTCCCGCTGATGGAGTTTTCGTGATTCGGGATTCCATGCCCGCTGAAAGGCTCATCGAAGGGATTGAGGTGGCAGATGGGGCGATCCGAGTGAACCGCGACATGGCCACGAACATACCGGGCGCGTTCGCCGCGGGCGACTGCACCGGACGGCCGTATCAGGTAGCCAAAGCCGTCGGAGAAGGGCAGGTAGCCGGGCTCTCGGCGGCCAGATACGTCGATGCGCTACCTAAGTAGATTCCACTCGTCACTTCGATACTTGGCCGCAAGCGATGCTGCGGCGTCAATTTCAGCCGGGGACAATTCCCCCGGCTGAGCCTCTTTCATCAGCTCAGTGAGGAGCCCTTCAGTAATCGCAGCCACAAGCTTTGAGAATCGCTCTGCGAGACCTCTTCCGTTTTCTCCAAGATACTCCCCGAGGGTTGCCACGCGGTTCGGAAGGTCGTTCGCCTCTTCCGCCGTGAGCGCAAGCGCCTCCGCCAGAGCGCGGAAGTCCATGGAGAACGGAATGGCGCCCTGCTGGAGAAGAGCGCCTTCAGATAGGCCTCCGCGGCGCGTCTGCGCCGAACCTACGATCTTGCGCCCGCCTGCCATGATCTCATAGGATGACGCGGAGTCGAAGCATGCAGCGGATGCCCCTGGTCGTGCCCCTCCCCTAGGCGCGATCTCCGCCGGTATTCCCATGGCTGCAAGGCCCGCGCGGAGGCCGCGGCTGATCGAGAGGTACGAGTCGAGCACGCTCGTTCCTCCCACGGATGTGAGAGGCGCCGCTATGGCGTAGGTGAGCTCATCCGCATGGAGAACTGCCCTGCCGCCAGTGGGCCTGCGCACGAAGCCGAACCCCATGCCTGGCAGGCGGCGAAGGTCAGCACTTCGCTGTGCCCTCTGGAAGCACCCTATGGATATACATGGTGGATTCCAGGTGTAGAACCTGAGGGTAGGAGGGGCGCAGCCTGCGAGCACTGCCTCCAGTATTGCCTCGTCGATGGCCATATTAGCGGCGCCGTCCGCAGGCGGGCTCGTTATGATCCGCCACATGCAGCCTGCAGTGCGCTGTGACCTGCTCCTGCTCTCGGCCTCACGCTCGCTATCACACTCGCTATCACGCTTGCTCTCACGCTCAGTCACTCGTCGCTGCCTCCAGTGATACTCCTGATACTCGAATTGGCCCCGATGCCAACGTCTGTGCGCACGTCGGCGGCAGCGTCTGAAGCGGCCTCCTCTGCCTCCCTTCCAGAAAGGGGAAGTGGATAGTTGTATGGAACCGTCCCGGGGCGTTCGTTGTAATACGGCCTATTGCAGTCGGGGCAGCCGGACGTCATGAAAGCCTCGCCGGACAGCGCGGCGCCCATCACTATGTCGGCTGGAAGCCGTATCCCCACGAGCCGACCGGAATCGAACTGGAAATCCTCCAGGCTCGCTATGCCAAGCTTCATCAGATGCAGGCATAGCTGAATCCGGCGGTACGACCGCAGATCGGGCGGAGGCGCGTACGCCAGCCTCGTTCCGGGAAGAGGAGTGAATGCGAACAGCCCGACCCCAACACCCTGGGAGAACATGGCCGATGCGACCGACGCCACGTCCTGTTCAGTTTCGCCAAGGCCGGCGATGAGATGAGTGCCTATGTGGCCTGGGTAGGTCGATGCACACTTCGATATGAGGCTCATTGCATAGGCCATGTCATGCCCCTTGACCCGCTCGTAGAGGCGCCTGTTTGCGGCGTCGATCGGAAGCGCCACCCGGTCGGCGCCTGCTTCGACCAGCGCTGCGACATGTTCCAGCTTCGACATGGCAGAGAACGACACACTCACCGGAACCTGTCCGCCGGAGGCTTCACGGAGGAAATGCACGGCCTTTACTGCGTCCTCAAACGCGGTGGCGGTCCCGATCACCTGTGCACATGCGCGCTTCATACTGCCGTCGGACGCCGCTTTTCCGAGGGCGGCGGCGAACTCGTCAGCCCGAAACTCGGGCCATGTGACCCTGGATAGCCTGCCGTTTCCATCGATGCTGCTTCGCGCCTGCGAGCAGAAGGCGCAATCCCTGGCGCAGTGCTCGCCGATCATCACATATGCGGTGGTGGGCGCAGCGAAGGACTTGATTTTCAACAAGCCCAGGGCCGACGCTGCCCCGGATGATACACGCAAGGTAGAGAAATCCATTGCCCGTGTTGCTCCTCTTATGGTTATCGCTGCATTCCAGCGAAGACGCAGCATTCATCGATCTCTTCGATGCGAAGCCCAAGCAGACGCGCCTCCGCCGCCCCAGCTGGCGCCGGCCGCACTATCAGATCGACCCCGGCTCTCACTGCCGCGGAATCCAGCCGTGATCGATACTCCCCGCCCGGGCGCATACACCCAAGGTGAATCGGGACATCGGGGAAGGCGCGACGCGCCCTGGCGATCACGTCTATCACGTATTCCACTCTCGGGGGGCGTCTCCCTTCAAATCGGGTGCCTGGAGTCGGCAGAAACACGATGAACACTATCGCCGGCGGGGCAGGCGCCGCATATTGGGAAAGATAGCACAGTTGTTCAATGGCTGCGCACTCCGAGCTAATGCCGTGTTCTGACCCTGTTCCTGCTCCTGCCCCTGCTCCTGCCCCTGCCCCTGCCCCTGCGTCTTCTGCCCATCCCCGCGCCGCTGCCTCGTCCGATTCCTGAAGGAGCCCGATGCAGATGTGAGGGACTGTTGGGACCCGGTTCGCCAACGCGACATAGGAATGGATGTAGTCGTCGATTGGCCGGTCAAGGCCGTAGACCTGTTTCGGTATCCGAGGGTCGGCAACGAAGTCGAACGATGCCACATCCGCCGCGGCCGCAATGGCCTGTGCCTCTGTATCAGTGACCAGCCCTGCATGGCAGTTCAGCCTGGTTTCAGGGGACAATTCCCTGAAACGCGAAAGCCAGTCGCCCAATGGCACTGCCCCGCTCGAGTCACACCCACCGCTCACGAGGATGCTCTTGGGAGCCGCGTGCCCAGACTCAATCGAGCTGTAAACTTCCCAGGCTGGGCTCATGCCTGCAAGATAGTGCCCGCCGCAATGGGCGCATGACAGGGCGCATGCAGTCCCGGTTACGGATACTGCAGCTGTGGATGATGGACGTGCGAACACGATAGCGCCTTGTGTGCGTGGCATGTGGCAAACTCAACCACCTTATGCTGCGATTTCCGAAAGAAGACGAGCGGTGCGCCTGGCGACCGCTCGTCTGTCGGGATTCTACCACTGTCGCCTGCGAGGCTGCGTGCGTCTGCCGTTTATTCGGTTCTCCCGGCGTATCGAAGGATGGGCTTACGCGCAGCTAAGGTTTCATCGAGCCTTCCCACAGGCGTGGAGTGCGGCGCCTCGTGCAGAGCTTCAGGATGCTCCTCCGCCTCCTTAGCGATCCTGATCATGGCGGCGATGAACGAATCCAGAGTCTCCTTGCTCTCAGTTTCAGTGGGTTCGATCATGAACGCCTCATCCACGATGAGGGGGAAGTACACCGTCGGGGCGTGGAATCCGAAATCAAGCAGGCGCTTTGCCATGTCGAGCGTCCTTACGCCGGTGGACTTCTTCTGCCTGGATCCTGAGAGCACACACTCATGCTTGCACGCGCGGTCATATGGCAAGTCGAAGTAGGGCTGGAGCTTGCGCATCACATAGTTCGCCGTGAGGACTGCGTGCTCGCTAGCTGTCCTAAGGCCATCGGGACCCAGCGCTCTGATGTAAGCCCATGCGCGGACCAACACACCGAAATTGCCATTGAACGAATGCACCCTGCCTATGGACTGAGGCCGGTCGTAATCCCATGCGTACTTGCCTGTCGCCTCGTCGAGCTTCACCAGGGGCATAGGAAGGAACGGCTCGAGGGGGCTCTTGACGCCGACCGGACCGGCGCCCGGACCGCCGCCTCCGTGAGGCGTGGAGAAGGTCTTGTGCAGGTTGAGATGGACCACATCGAAGCCCATGTCTCCAGGGCGCGACTTGCCCATGATTGCGTTGGCGTTGGCGCCGTCGTAGTACAGCAGCGCGCCTGCCGAGTGCACGATCTCGGTGATCTGCTTGAGGTGCTCATCGAAGAGCCCAAGGGTATTGGGGTTGGTGAGCATGAGGGCCGCGACATCAGGACCTGCCTTCGCCCGCAGGTCTTCGATGTCGACGTTTCCACGTGGGTCCGACTTAACCTGGACGATCTCCATGCCAGCGCCTGCCGCGCTCGCAGGGTTGGTGCCGTGGGCTGAATCGGGGACGAGCACCTTATCCCTGCGGTCGTGGCGCGATTCGTGGTAAGCTCGGATGACAAAGAGCCCAGTGCTCTCACCGTGGGCGCCAGCCGCAGGCTGCAAGGTGAATCGATCCATGCCCGCGATCTCGCACAGGTATCGCTCGAGGGTGTACATCAGCTCAAGGGCGCCCTGGGATGCAGATTCGTCTTCATCAGCGTGGAGGAGAGCAAAGCCCGGGATACGTGCGGCATCCTCGTTGATCTTTGGGTTGTACTTCATCGTGCACGATCCCAGCGGGTAGAATCCTGTGTCGACAGCGTGGTTCAGCTGCGACAGGTTGACGAAATGCCTGACCACATCCATCTCGCTCACCTCTGGAAGAGCGGGCGGATCGGTTCTCAAGGCCCTTGCTGGGAAGAGCGATGCAAGTTCAGCGGTTGGCACGTCCGGGTCGGGAAGGCCGAAAGCGGTCCGCCCAGGCGAGCTGAGCTCGAAGATAAGCGGTTGCGGGCCTTTCATGCCAGCACCTCCAGTTCCCGGATTAGCGTGTCGAGTTCCTCGCGGGTGCGGGTCTCTGTGACTGCCCAAAGGGTGCAGCCGACGAGCTCTGGGTAGTCCTTCTCGATCAGCTTGCCTCCGATGATGCCCCGGTTGAGCAGCTCGCGATTCCGCTGGGCAGCGCTGCGCTGACCCCGGACTACGAATTCGTTCCAGAACGGCCCACTGAAGGCCGCCTCATACTTTGGCATCTCCGCGATTCTATCGTGCAGGTAATGGGCTTTCCATGTGGAGAGCTCAGCGAGCTTGCGAAGCCCAACTGGCCCAACCAGGCTGAGGTATACAGTGGCAGCCAGTGCGCAAAGGCCTTCATTGGAGCAGATGTTGCTGGTAGCGTGCTCTCTTCGTATATGCTGCTCACGGGCTTGAAGGGTGAGGACAAATCCTCGGCGCCCCATGGAGTCGCGGGTTTCGCCCACGAGCCTGCCTGGCATCTTGCGCATGAGCTTGCTGGTTGCCGCGAAGAATCCAAGCAAAGGCCCGCCGAAGCTCACGGCGTTTCCGAGAGATTGACCTTCGCCCACAGCAATGTCGGCGCCGTAATTGGCTGGGGACGCAAGAATCCCAAGGGAGATCGGGTTTACAACAGCCACGAGGAGCCCTCCCGCCGCGTGAACTGCCGATGAAAGCTCATCCATCTCCTCAACTACTCCGAAGTAGTTGGGGCACTGTGCTATCAGGCACGCCGTGTCGCTGCCGGCGACGTGCGCAACGGTTTCGGCTAGGGTGGTTCCGCCTGAGGCACAGTAGTCGACATCAATCACCTCGATGCCCTTTGGGTGAGCGTAGGTTCGGAGAACCTGCCGATATCTCGGGTTCACAGTGCGGGCCACCAGGACTTTGTTCCTCCCTGTGGCCGCGCACGACATAACGGCGGCCTCCGCAACCGCGGTGCCGGCATCGTACATGGAGGCGTTTGCCACATCCAGCCCAGTCAGCTCGCATATCATTGTTTGGTACTCGAATATGGCCTGAAGGGTGCCCTGGCTCACCTCTGCCTGGTAGGGGGTGTACGCGGTGTAGAACTCCCCCCGCTGCAGGATATGGTCGATGACGCTGGGGACGTAGTGACTGTACAGCCCTCCGCCTAGGTAGGAAGCGTGGGTGCTGGAAGAGGCGTTCGCTGAGGCCAGCTTCGCGAGCTCTGCCGCGAGCTCCTGTTCAGACAGGGCTTTCGGAAGCGAAAGCGGCCTATCCAGCTTGAACTCCGGTGGTATGTCGGAGAACAGCTCCTCCACACTCCCGACTCCTATGGCTGAGAGCATCTCCGAGACGTCCCGCTCCGTGTTGGGGATGTATCTGTGCGGAGAGCCCATCAGTGGCTTGCCTCCTTCAGGTACTTCTCGTACTGCTCGCTATTCATCAAACCATCCAGATCGGCTGTGTTCTCGATCTTGAGCTTGGCGATCCAGGCCTCGCCCATGGGATCCTCATTCAGCATCGCGGGATTGTCGGAGAGCGTTTCGTTCACCTCGACAACCTTTCCAGCCACTGGCGAGAACACATCGGAGGCTGCCTTGACTGACTCCACTACCGCGATCTTGCCCCCCTGCGCTACTGTGTCTCCTACGGCAGGGAGCTCAACGAAAATGACGTCGCCAAGCTCACCAACGGCGTGAACGCTGATTCCAACCGAGGCGGCGGCGCCGTCGACCTTCACCCACTCATGGTCTCGAGTGAACCTCAGAATGCTTGACATATGGACACTACTCCTTCCTGTAGGCCTTCTTGTAGAATGGGATCTTCACAACCCGAGCTGCACATGCCTTTCCCCTGATGTCGAGGGCCAACTCCGTGCCCGCCTTCGCGTACTCCGGAGGGATCAACGCCAAGGCCAGACCCTTTTGGAGGGTCGGAGAGAATACCCCGGACGTGACATGGCCGATGGGCGCGCCGCCGGAGAGAACCGTGTATCCCTGCCTTGGAACTCCGCGGTCGACCAGCTCAATTCCTGCGAGCTTCCTGGCGAGGCCATGTGCTTTCTGAGCTACGAGAGCGTCTTTGCCGATGAACTCGTCCTTGCCGAGTTTCACGAAGAACCCGAGGCCCGCTTCGAGTGGGGATATCTCCGCCGACAGCTCGTGGCCGTAGAGGGGGAGAGCCGCCTCGAATCGTAGGGTATCGCGGGCGCCGAGCCCCGCAGGGATGAGGCCTGAATCCGCTCCCGAGGCGAGGAGAGTATCCCAGATGTGCCTCGCATCGGCAGGGGCGCAGTAGATCTCAAAGCCATCCTCGCCGGTGTATCCGGTTCTCGAAACCAGGCACTTCCTGCCGGCGATGTTGGTGTCGGGCGCACAATAGAAGAACTTCAACGTGTTAAGGTCGGTTGTAGTGTTCCTCTGCAGTATGTCCTGGGCGGCCGGCCCCTGAATCGCGATCTGGGCCATATCGGCGGAGATGTTGACTGCACTCACATCGAAGCCAACAATATTCTTGCTCATCCAGTCGAAATCCTTGCCTGCGTTCGAGGCGTTCACGACTAGCAGGAATCGCTGGTCGCCGAGTTTGTAGACGATGAGGTCATCCACAACTCCTCCATCTGGATAGCACATGGGGCTATACAGAACCTGGTGCATTTCCATGCCGGAGCAGTCGTTCACCAACAGATGCTGAATTGCCGCAAAAGCCTGCGGCCCCTCGAACATGATCTCGCCCATGTGCGAGACATCGAATAGGCCTGCGCGCTCTCTGACTGCACGGTGCTCGTCGAGAATTCCAGTATACTGAACAGGCAGAGCCCATCCTCCGAAATCGATGATCTTCCCTCCAAGCTGTTCATGGGCTTCAAACAGCGGAGTTCTGCGGAGTTCAGTCATCAGGCCACCTCCTATGCTGTTATCGCTCCGAATCATGCTGGTCCGTGAACAGGACGCGTTGATTCCATGCGTTCGTTATTCATCAGAGGGCAATAAAGTCCTTCCGAGGCACCCAGTCGGATACCACGCGTGGTATGGAAGATAATACGAGTGGCTGCATGGAGGGATATGCAGGAAGGCATGGGACGAGGATAGAATACCCATCGCAAACCCGGGCGTCGAGAAGGCCGCGTGCAGCGACCTGCGGGTCGGCGGCGCGCGGCGCGTGGCGCACGACTGTTGCGACAGGAACGGCAGAGGCTATCACATTAGGAGGATCGAGTTCATGTACGATGTGGTCATAGTAGGGGGAGGCCCTGGCGGATACGTTGCGGCGATCAGAGGGGCGCAGCTTGGGCTGTCGGTGGCCTTGGTTGAGAAGGATCAGGTTGGCGGAACGTGCCTGAACCGGGGGTGCATTCCTACCAAGGCGTTGGCGCATACGGCGGAGGTCATGGAGGCTGCCAAACGCGGCGCTGAGCTGGGCTTGGCCATCCCGGAAGTGGGAATCGATTTTGCCCGGGTGATGTCGCGCAAGGATAGGGTTACGGCACGGCTCAGAGGCGGAGTGAGCCTGCTTCTGAAAAGACGCAAGGTGGATGTGGTGCGCGGTGAGGGCAGGCTCGCAGGGCCGGGCACAGTGGAGGCAACATCTGCCGATGGCAGCAGTGTGCGAGTGGAGGCGCGGAACGTACTGATCGCCACCGGGTCGGAGCCTGTGGCGCCGAGGATCTTCGGGCACGATGGGGTAAACGTGATAACCAGCGAGGAGGTTCTCAAGCTAACATCCATGCCCGCAAGCCTGCTCATCATAGGCGCTGGAGTGATAGGCTGCGAGTTCGCTTCCATCTTCCGATCCTTTGGGTCTGAGGTTACTCTGGTGGATATCATGCCCAACATCCTGCCGATGGTGGACGACGATGCGGCGGCTGCGGTCAGGGCATCCTTCCAGAAGCGGGGGATAGCCATTCACACTGGAGCGAAGATCACCGGAGTGCACGTCGTCGATGGCATGGTGGAGGCTGCCACGGAGAGCGGAGATGTGTTTCGGGCGGAGCGAGCGGTGCTTTCGGTGGGCCGACGTCCGTTCACAGGCGGTGTAGGCGCGGCAGATGTCGGAATCGAGCTTGGGCGCGCTGGCGAGATCATCGTTGATTCCCACATGCGCACGAATGTCCCTGGAGCATGGGCAATCGGGGACGTGACTGGGAAGATGCAGTTGGCGCACGTTGCCTCGGCCCAGGGCATGGTTGCTGCGGCCAACATTGCCGGCGGCAACAGGGAGATGGACTATTTCGCAGTGCCTAACTGTATATTCACAAGCCCCGAGGTGGCCGCAGTTGGAGTGACAGAGCGCGGGGCGCAGGAATCAGGAATCGAGCACAAGATAGGCAAGTTCCCGTTTGTGGCCTGCGGGAAGGCGGTAGCCATGGGCGAGAGCGAAGGGTTTGTGAAGGTGATTGCCGACGCCGCGGGAAGAGTAATCGGCGGGACCGTGGTGGGGCCACATGCTTCCGACCTCATAGCAGAGATTACCCTCGCAGTATCGCGAGGCCTGAAACTCGATGATGTTGCTCACACCATCCATGCACATCCAACTCTCGCCGAGGCTGTATGCGAATCGGCAGAGGATGCGCTCGGAATGGCCATACACATCTAGCTGTTATCTTGGGAAGGAGGAGTTTAGGTTGAACGGGAGGTCCGCGGCAGGGATTATCCTGGTTGTAGTGGGGGCAGTGGCCCTGCTCGCCAATCTTGGCATGATGGTGCGTTTCGGCTTTGCTGCTATATGGCCGCTGGCAGCAGCGGCTGTCGGCTTCATGATAATGAGGGACTCAGGCCGGCCTGGCCGTGATCACCGACCGGCGATCATCGGGCTTGTCCTTTTTCTTGTGGGCGCAATCTACTTCCTGCGAGATATCGGCCTCGTGAGTTCGTACGCGCTGAGGCAGGTCGGGAAGTTCTGGCCGGTGCTGATAATCGCCCTCGGCGTGATGCAGCTTATAGACAGGGGGCCGCGGGAGTAGCGCTGATCGGGCTGGGAGAGCGGCGCCGTGCTCAATGTCGATCAAACCGGCACTGCCGCGCGATCAATGCGACTCAAATCGACATTGACCGTGGGGTCAGTGTCCATCTCGTCGACATTGACAGTACGCCGTCCGCAGCCGCAGTTCACGCGGATTCCGGGATGCGTCCGAGCTGCCCACGACATCGCGTCTAGCACGGACTATCATGTCCCATATTATGCTATTCCTCTCGGCGGGAAAGCTCCACGGCGCCGATCTCGCCGAGATCCACCTTCGCAGGGCCTCAATGCTGGATTCATCGACATCGCCAGCGTTTCAACGTCGATTCCATCGACATTGAAGTGATGTCAATGCTGGATTCGTCGACATTGACGGTCCGAGGATTCGGTCACTCTTCGTCGGGCGGGGGGGGGGGGGGG